>DAXQ01000080.1 GCA_002506485.1 Euryarchaeota archaeon UBA136
CACAGCTCTTGTCGAGGAGCACGAGATCATAGGTGAACCATGTCAATGTGCTGGTTTGATAACCCCTCGAACGTTTGAATATTTGGGTTATAGGCGCCCAGTACAACAGGAAATGAACGGCGCCAGACTTTGGGGTCCCAAGGATTCGTTTTTGAGTTTTCAGGCTCCTGAAACAAAGGCCCTGGTTATTGACAGGCCAGATCTGGATCGTTCAATTGCGAACAAGGCACAAGATGCTGGTGCTGATTTAATGCCAGGTCATAGGTACCTAGGCCATCGTAGGACAGATACTGGAATCACAGCTACAGTCAAGAGCAAGAAAGGCAAGTTCGAGATTGATACAAGGTTATTGATAGGTTCTGATGGACCTGCATCCAGAGTTGCACGAGATTCAGGTCTGAGCAGTAAAAGGGAGGTTTTGGCAGCATTCGGAGCCGATGTGGAAGGTTATCAGGGTATAGAGAATCATGTGGATCTTTTTGTGGGTTCAGAGATAGCCCCCCGTTTTTTTGGGTGGGGCATTCCAACAGGGCCTAACGAGGGTCGTATAGGGCTGGCAACTGTTTTACCTGACCGACCTAAAAACTTCTTTAGAGATTTTTTTCATAAGGGCGCTCCCTCAAAATTATTGGAGGGGGCAAAGATAGTTAATCGTGTAAGTGGTCTGATTCCCTTTGGAACCCGCAATCCAAGTTATTCAGATAATGTATTATTGACTGGAGATGCGGCAGGTATGGCCAAACCCACATCTGGAGGTGGAATATATTCGGGTCTGATATCTGCAGATGCAGCTTTTGAAGTTGCAGACCAAGCCCTCCAGACCGGAAAATTCGATTCCAAGACCTTGAGTCCATACCAGAAACTGTTACAGAAGCGTATAGGGGGTGAATTGTCCAAAGGCCATCATTTACGTAAGGCCTTCCTGAGTTTAACCGATGACCAGCTAGCAGATATAATCTCAATTTTGGGGGAACCTAAGGTTAGGGATGCTATAGAGAAAACTGGAGATCTGGATTACGCTTCCTTAGCCGCCTTTTCGGTACTTAAGGCGCAACCGAAGCTGGTTAAGTTTGCCCCGTCGCTTCTGAAGCCATTTATTTAATTCAGGATAGGTGCCTTCTTCTTCCAGATAGAATATAACGGACAGTCCTGCAAATACAATGGTCAATGTGATGAGCATGTACAACGGCCACTGTGGTATTGGTTTCTTGACGCCAAATGAGGAATCAGGTATTATTCCGTCTATTCCAAGAACATCCAAATTTATGTTTCCAGGTGATCCCTCAGTTACGTTAGTGGTTGCATTCTCCCACTGTTCCATGCTCCAATGTCCTCTAGATTGCATTACCCTTGAGGTGGAATTATAATCGAAGTTCATAGAGAAACGGATAAAGTATGTTCCTTCTTTGGTATCCTCTTTAGATACGATCTCAAATTCAAGTAAGATGGTCTCATTGGATGCTATGGTTCCAATATTGAATGTTGCTTTTCTGGCATCAGCGGTTTCTACGCAATTCTCCACTTCATCTTGGTTCCAGCATGTTTCACGAACAAAAGGTCGCTCATTACTGGAAATCTGGTCCAAAGATTCGGATTCATCAATATCGGCTCGGTGATATATTTCAGCAATAATGACCACATTATCCAAGGAATACCCATATCTATTGTGAACATCCAATGAAAAATCACCTTCTTGTCCAGGTTCTAATTGAGGAGTACTGAAGTTGTGAAAATCAGGGATATTTCCAGGATGGCTGACATAATCGTCTATTTCACCTACACCCATTGGTTGTGAAATTAGAGCAACAATCAACAGGAATCCCCAAAGTCGTTTCATTATTCCTGTCACGTAAACCTCCCTTTAAAACCAGTATCATCCCCAAAAGTGATAAGAGATTTGATTTATATGGGCCATCCTTTAGAATAATTATGCGTATCCTGACCATTCTGAGCGCGCTTTTCGTGCTTTCAATTATTTTCTTGACAGGTGATGCCCTCTCGCAAAAATTTGAATATTCCAGTCTCACAGTTTCCGAGGATGAAAGTGTAATTTTTGACGGAGATCAACTGTGGATTGAGGGTGATATACTGATAGACGGTGATCTGACGATAAAAAACAGCCATATTCATGTCAATCGGTCTTTGGATTTGACCGTTTCCGAGATTAGAATCAATTCCACTGGCAAGTTGGATCTGGTCAATACTACTGTGACTACAACGGCGAATGAAACCTATGGCACCACAACTTATACTCTGGTGTCTGATGGTGGAGAACTGTCAATTCGGGATTCCCAAATCTACTATGGTATGCTATGGCTGGTAGGTGGTAATGCTAGTATCACTAATCTCTTGCTCGATGGTTATAGCCTGTCCAATTACGGCATCTTTTCAGAAGATACTAATCTGATTGCTTCTGGCGTATCAATCCGAAATTACACGCTGGGCCTGAGAGCTATAGGTAGCAGTCCAATTCTTGAGTCCGTGTTCTACTATAATTGCAGTACCTGGATGACCCAGGAATGGTGGGTCACTTTTTCACCTGTAGAAGAATCTACAGGTTTACCAATATCCGGTTTTGAGATAAGGCAATGGGATACTGATGGAAATATGATCGGAACTTGGAACTGGGCCAAACAGTTCGAGGTCAATTCAGAGGGGCAGATGGTAAATCATATTGCAAACTTCAGTTCATATCTGAATCTTCATTTTGCTTACATAGCAGACGAATGGGAACAACAGATAACAGCTAACACAGATATAATTCGGTCCTATAACATGAACAGTTCTGGTGTTAGATATAATTCAGCTATTTTGTTTGTGGACGGAATTCCATTGGCTTCGGGACAAATAGTTCCCAAATGGTCTGAGATTAACATTAGTGTTGTGATTGACAATCCCACAGATATGAATTTCAACAATCTGTATTTGGATCTGGCCGTTAATGGAGAACCCGGTTTCGCAAGAACAAGTCTGAAACTTCCTGTCGGAAATTCACAGAGGACAAATCTAACTTGGATGGCTTCAGTAGAAGGGCCATTGTCTTTGGGCGTCAGTACGGTTGTGATTGACCACTCAGGTAATTTAACAGATACGACGATATCCTTTTCCAAATTTGTAGAGGTTGAAGAAAGTGCCACTACATCCAAAACGTCGGGATCATGGGTTGCTCTCCTTGCAATTTTCATAGTTCTCTCGCTCTGCAGTTACATAATTTATTCAGGGATTGAGGAAGACACAGAATCCCCCGATACCGAGGTCAAAGAAGATACTGAAGTCGAGGAAGATGAACATCTGAGAGAACTTGCCTTGCCACAAGAAACTGAAGAAGAGAAGAAAAATTGAGTCAAGTAGTTATTGGAATCGAGTCTACAGCTCATACTGCTGGAGTTGGTATAATTACTTCAGAGGGGGAGATTCTGTCGAATCAACGGGCTGTTTACATACCTGAAGAGGGTGGTATCCATCCTCGAGAGGCAGCTAATCATCATACTGAGAGTTTACCAGAGTTGTTTAGGAAAGCATTGAAGGAAGCTAAATTGGAGCCTAATGACATCTCTCTGGTATCCTACGCCCGAGGACCCGGGTTAGGTCCATGTTTGAGGACTGGCGCGACTGCAGCCCGTGCATTTGCTTATTCTCATGATATTCCCTTGCTGGGTGTGAATCATTGTGTTGCTCATCTCGAAATAGGAATTCTGGAAGGGGCCACGGATCCAGTCCTTCTCTATTTGTCCGGTGGTAATACACAAGTAATAGCCTATGCAGCAGATCGTTTCCGAGTTTTCGGGGAGACCCTCGACATAGGTATTGGTAATGGCCTTGACAAATTCGCCAGAGAAGCAGGTATGGGGTTTCCCGGAGGTCCTAAATTGGAAAAGGTGGCCAAAGGTCCGGAACTTCTTGACCTTCCTTATTCTGTCAAGGGGATGGATATGGCCTTCTCAGGCCTGATGACTGCCGCAAAAAGCAAGTTAGACGCAGGTCATTCTCTGGAAAGCGTAGCGTATTCAATTCAGGAAACGGCTTTTGCAATGTCCTGCGAGGTCTCGGAAAGAGCTTTAGCTCATACCGGCAAGAAAGAGCTGGTTCTGGGTGGGGGCGTCGCTTGTAATTCTCGTTTGAGGGAAATGGCCATGACCATGGCTGAAGAACGCGGTATCAAGTGTTTCGTCCCTGAGAGAGCCCTTTGTGTCGACAATGGAGTGATGATTGCATGGCTTGGTCACCAAATGAGG
>DAXQ01000003.1 GCA_002506485.1 Euryarchaeota archaeon UBA136
TGGAAATGGAAACCTATCAAAATTCTTTATGACGACATGGAGGAATCCGAAAAAAGGATAGATGATGCGAGAATTCGTGTCTCGAACTTGATATTCGGTTCAATTGCCTTCTTAGGTGCCTTTGGTATCTGGAAAAGAAAAGGATGGGCCATCGCGGGTTCAATCGCGTTGGCAATTATTATTGGGTTCCTCCATAGTCCTAACCTTTGTCTAGAGAATCATGATGCCGATTTCTGTGGATATGAGGTAAAAGAACAGGAAAGAACCTGGGATGAGTACTTGACAAGTGGAATTTTTATTGGATTGGGATTTATCATTTACATAGAACTCTCATATGCTGCGATAAAGTACGAGAATTATGCTGAACAATTCAAACCTGCTGGATTAGACATCTCCTTACTGACGGATGTGCAGAGAAAAGGAGTGTCTCGAACCTTGAGGACACTATTCGTCAGTTACCTTATGAACTTGGGTGTAATGTTAATAATTACATTTACGCTTGCCGAGGTTGTAATCAATGTCAATGACTATCTGGCAACTTCCGAGGGGAGAATACAGGACTCTGTCGAATTGCAGGGACCCTACGGTATAGTCTTTACTTCATTGATCTTTTTCATGCTGTTGGGATTTGTTCGAATGTTTATTGGAGCTGACTACGATACTGAAGATACCTAAGCTATCTCTATGGACTCATTCTCTTGAGGCAACACCAACTCATAATCCTTTAAATCATCAATAAAGGCCTCGCGATTGTCTCCATGATAGAGGATTACTTTTTCAGGATTACAACCATTGATAAAATCGACGATCTGGCTGTGACCGGCATGACCGCTCAGATCAAATGCTTTGAATTGACACTGGATATCAAAACTGGGTGATTTGGGATCTCGATCCAACCTTATCTTTCCAGTTTCCTTCAACAAATGGCCATTAGTCCCCGGAACTTGAAAACCTGTAAGAAAGACAGCCGAAGATGGGTCCTTTCGAAGCTTGGACAAATAGTGAAGCACTGGACCGCCATTGAGCATGCCTGATGTTGTGACAATAACATCAGCATTCAAAGCAATATCCCTCTGACGGCTGTATTTTACAAAATTTGTTTGTCGGATTGACTTATGCATAGAAGATACATCACGAATTGAACCTGGATATTTCTGTAGGATTCTAGCCATATCACGGCCCATTCCGTCTAACCATACTTCAAAGCCCAAATTGCGAGTAAGCATTAGCAGTTCCTGAGAACGGCCAAGCCCGAATGACGGTAGGATAACCTTGCCACCTGAATTGACTACCTCCTCAATGGAATCTACCAATTCAGACTCTATCTGACCACGATCCGGATGATCTCGGCCACCATATGTCGACTCTATGGCCAGTGTCTTACATGGTTTCGGTTTAGCTGCTCTGGTAAGTTGAGTGTCAACCGTATGAATGTCTCCGGTAAATAGAAAATCCTGCTGTGGAAAATTAAACATAACTGCGCCAGGAATATGACCTGCATTGAACATCTGAAATTCAAAACCACCGCGATATTCAATTTTCCCAGGCTTTGAAGGTCTGAGATTGCGATTCATATCGGCAATTGAGGTCCGATGGAATGGGCGTGGATAATTCTCCAATTCCGCTACTTTAAGAGTATCTTGTGCCATTCTTTCAGCAAGAGCACCTGTAACTGGAGTAGAAACAACCGGAGTTCCTCGACTTGCTATATCTGGAACTAATCCACAGTGATCTAAGTGTGCATGAGTCAGCAAAAGCGCATCGACCTCTGGTGCGGGTAGAGGAAACTTGGGTGGATCATCTGGTTGAATTCCATAATCCAATAGAATCCGGCCTTCTTCTCCCTCTAAAACTGCTCCAACTCTGCCAACCTCTGAAGCGCCTCCTAAATAGGTCAATGAAACGGACATTCAGTTTTCCTTAATTCCAATCATCCCATTCATTATCTGGTTCGGGAGGAGGCTGGTCACTTTCAGTATCATCAGAATAATCCTCATCCCAATCATCTTCTTGACGATAATAGGTAACCACACCAATAACTATAACAAGACCTAAAAATACAAAAATATACCATAAATCTGCAAGTGCAGAAGACAATCTAGACGTAAAACCCTGTTCTACCTCGATAACAAAACTCTGCTGTTTTTCCTGATTAGACAATTGGCTTGCAACGGATATCATAATGCTTACTTTATCACCATCCTCAGCTTCATCACCTACAGTAATTTGGATAGGGACCGTGAGTGAACGAGCTGCCTCAACATCGAAGGTATTGCCATCCGGGAAAACAACCCTCCATCCTGACGGAACAGAACTTGCAGAGAGTGTGAATCTATCATCGCCATTGGCCTGGTTGTCAATATTCAGTTGGACGGTGTAACTCTCTCCCGGAGAAGCACCCTCGATCCTATATTGTAAGGATGTTAAAGCAAATCCAGAATCAAGCCTGAGCATTACAGTAATCCCTTGACGAGCAAGAACACTCGAATCCGAAAGATCCTGGGCCATTGCATTGAATGAATATCCTTCCTCGTTATAGACTGCCTGGCTACCAACTGTGATAAAAATATCCAAAGGCTTGCTTTCGCCTCCATCCAGTGTCGTCTCAGTAACAGTGGCTCCATTCTCCTTGAAACTGTATGACCAACCATCTGGTAGTTCATCATCCGGAATGTAGAGACGGATAGTGCGTTCGTCCTCAACTGCAGATTCCAGAAGCAGGTCAACCTCAAACTGCTCACCAGCCTGTTTGTTTGTGAAAATACCTGAGTGGCCTTGAGGAGTTACACTCAGTACGAGACCAAAAGTCCGTGTTATGGATAAAGTGGCCGTATCGCTTTTGCTAGTATTGCCTTGAGATATGCCTATCAATTCAATATCTGCTGTTTCAATATCACCACCCTGTGCTGGCTTAGCCCACACCGTAACATTCGCAACGTTGTAACCATCACCTGAACGTGGTATGCCCTCAACGGTTATTGAGCCATCATTCAGATCTCCATACTCAAATTTGATCTCCCAGTCTGGTGGAACTTCTTGGGCAATCAATTGAACACCGTCTGTCGCTTGACCTTGATTGGCAGCACTCAAAGTATACTGATTCCATTCCCCAGCAACTCCCTTGGTACTGAGACTCGAAACCGCCTGACCTGAAACCTCATCCTCAAAATACAATGAAACCTCATATTCTGCGCCAACTGAGGTGGTTGTTATCAAACCAAATGTTTCCTCAACAACTGCGTTCTCGGATTGACCCGTAAAAATCACAACTGCGCTCTTCCCAACCATTTCTGTGGAATCGGATGCGGAGATTGTGAAGGTAAC
>DAXQ01000087.1 GCA_002506485.1 Euryarchaeota archaeon UBA136
CAGGTACACCAGAATCGGACGATTGGCAAGTCAGTCAGGCAGGGACCCCGGGCCATGAAATATTTTCATGGCAATTTGTCCTTGATTCCTGATCAGCGAACTTACGGGGTTCGTGATATCACCACCCAGAAAATGATTGGAAGGCTGGATGAGCGTTTCATCCTTGACCTGGCCCCCGGGGACAGGATAGTCTTCCGGGGTTTGGTATGGTCTGTGGTGGAGATAGATGAGCAGGTCACGGTCTCTCCTTCGAGTTCTCTAGGTGAATTGCCCAGATGGATCGGTGAGGACATCCCCGTTCCTTATTCTGTGGCTCTGGAGGCCTCAGAAAGGCTCAGTGAAGGGAACTGGGATAATCTGCCCATAACCGATGAGGCCAGAGTTGTTCTGGACGATTACCACACCAGTATTCTGGATGCGGGAGTGATGCCTTCTCCCAATTGTCTGTCGATTGAGCAGCACGAGCGCCTGTTCATAGTAAATTATCCCGGTGGAAGTCGACTGAACCGGACGATAGGCATGATAATCACAGCCATGCTTTCGGCCAAAAGTGGATACAAGGTAGGATACCAGTTCGATCCATATCGTATCATCCTGGATGCACCAACAAGGACGACGGTCAAGGATATGCTGGCCATAATGAAAGGTTTTGAGAGAGGTATTGCCGGTCTGCTCAGATTCTCGATGCGGGACAGCCCGGCCCTGAAATCCCAGTTACTGCATGCGGCCCGGAAGATGGGAGCGATAGGTCCGGAGGCTGATGTCAGTCGCTTCGGTATGCGCAGACTGATCGAAGCCTATTCGGATACGCCTCTTTACACGGAAGCAATTGAACGGTTCCTGTTCCATCAACTGGATGAGGAGGGGATGGAGGAATTCATCGAGAAGATTAATTCAGGACAGGTCTCGGTGGTCCTGTCCCCCAAGACACCTCATGGATATGCCGGTCTGGATCCCTATCGAGATTATCTAAAACCACCCAAGTCCGATAGTTCGGTCGTGACCGCGGTTCGAAGAAGACTTCTGCGGACCGATCTTTCACTAAAATGCCTGTCCTGTGATAATTCCAGAAAGAGGAAGGTCAAGGGAATCACCAAAAATGAACTGGTGTGTCCGAAATGTAGCAGCCGGATGGTCGCGATACTGCATCCTATGGAGATGGACCGTGAGGTCAGCAATAAGAAATTGCTCAAGTCGGCCTCCTTGGCCAAATCCCATGGTGCAAGGGCGGCCCTAGTGATTGCTGGAAGAGGGGTTGGCCCTGATACTGCAGGTAGAATCCTCAGAAAGCAACAGAGTGATGATTCGGATTTGGTAAAGTCAATAATCGAGGCTGAGATAACTTACGCTAGGACCCGTAGATTCTGGGATTGAGTCTAACTTAAATATATCATTGATTAGAGGAAATCGTGAGTGGTGGCCGTGAAATCAATGCTGCAATCCCGGTCACTGTTTTTCTTTTGATATCAGTTTTACTCTATGGAATATACGACAATCTTTCGGGAGAAGATGAAGGGTCTGAAATGGACTTAGTGGAACCGGTCTGGGACTATGAACATGACTCTGAGAGTGGTTATGGCTCAGTCACGGGAGGGTTCGTTTATCGTGGCCAGAATGTT
This sequence comes from Euryarchaeota archaeon UBA136, assembly GCA_002506485.1. Lineage (GTDB taxonomy): Archaea > Thermoplasmatota > Poseidoniia > MGIII > CG-Epi1 > CG-Epi1. The sequence goes on from DAXQ01000087.1 coordinate 1,620, forward strand.
CCGGAACTGTATGGAAAATATGTCTATGGGGATTTCATCATGGGTAAGTTGTGGTCCCTCGAGATAGTTGATGATAATCCTGTGAATAAGTTGCTCTATGACAGCAAAGCCGACACTTCCTTGACCGGCAATCCTAGGATTTCCGTATCCTCTTTTGGTGAATCTGAGGATGGTGAACTGTTCTTCACGGACCGTAATACAGGGAGGATTTTCACCTTCAACCAGACAGATTCGGGAATAGTGGTGGAATCCTTCAAACCAGATATCTCGATTCCTTTCCTGATAGGGTTGTACAATGCAGGGGACTCATCAGAACGTCTCTTCGGGATCGAGCAGACAGGTCGCATTCATGCCATAGGAGATTTCAATCAGACAGAGATATTCTTGGATATATCAGAAAGAGTGGAGTCAACCGATTGGGAACAGGGTCTTCTGGGTCTGGCTTTCCATCCTGATTTCGAGAATAATGGAATTTTCTTTGTGACATATACGACCTACGATGATGGAACTCTACGACTTTCCAAATTCACTGAAGGTTCAGATAATGAAAAAGTGTTATTGGAGATAGAACAACCTTACGTTAATCACAATGGGGGACATATCGAGTTCGGACCGGATGGGTACCTCTATTTCGGTCTGGGTGACGGTGGAAAATACAATGATGCGTTCGACCATGCCCAGAATCTTGAGACTCTGAAAGGGTCTATTCTTCGTCTGGATGTCAATGGTGAGGAGTATGCTATTCCTTCCGACAACCCTTTTGTCGGAAATGACAAAGGATATCGTGAGGAGATCTTTGCATATGGTCTGAGAAATCCTTGGATGTTTAGTTTTGACCGGGAGATTGGTGACCTGTGGGCTGCTGATGTGGGCCAGGACAAATGGGAGGAGATCGACATTATCGTGTCAGGAGGAAATTATGGCTGGGCCTTCCGTGAGGGTACCCACTGCTTTGATTCACCATTCGAGCATTATGATGGCCATAGTTGCGGAGAGATAGACAGTTGGACCTTTGGAGCATTCCTTTACGAAAGGGTATTGCTGAATTATCCATTGATGTTGATTCTTCTGGTTTCAATCGGCGTTTCGACCCGATACAAAATCCAAATAGGTTAATTACTTATTCACTCGATTATGGATAATTGTGCTGAACGACAAGGATAAGGAGCTCTATTCACGCCAGATAACCCTGCCGGAAGTAGGTCTGGAGGGACAGGAAGAACTGAAGGATACAGGTATCCTGATAGTGGGTATGGGTGGCCTTGGATGTCCTGTTGCCCAGTATCTGATCAGTTCCGGGATCGGTTACTTGACCATCATGGACTCGGACAAGGTCGAATTATCCAATCTGTCGCGACAGCCGATCTATACCGAGGATGATATTGGTGAATACAAGGTCAATGCGGCCAAGCATACCTTGAGTCACCTCAATCCGAATGCGGTCATCAATGTGATCCCTGAGAAATTGACCGAGGAGAATGCCCTTACCTATGTCAGTTCGAACGATTTTGTCATCGATTGTACCGATAATGTGGAATCAAGATATGTAATGTCCGACATCTGTCAATCGATAGGTAAACCATTGATTCATGGTGGTGTAAGAGCCTTTGAGGGGCATGTCGGAATTTTTCTCCCTGGTAGTGGCTATTATCGAGCGATGTATCCCAAACCACCTGCTCCCGAATCGGTAGCTGATTGCTCCGAGACCGGGGTTCTGAGTGCCTTTGTAGGCTGGGTCGGTATGCATCAGGCGTTGCTGGCAGTCCAATTGGCACTCGATAAGATCGATAAATCATCATTCTTCTTCCTGGATGGGCGTAAAGGAACAGTTCGGCAGGTAGAGGTTCCCACCGTGGAGGCTGGTAAACCAGGGGAATTGGCGAAGACCCTGCCAGACCACATGACAGCCTCTGAACTGAAGGAGAGACTGGAATCCGATGATCCTCCCTTGTTGATAGATGTCAGAGGTGCAGAGAAGAGAGCCGAGGTCAAGATAGAGGCCGAGGATATGCACATTCCGATGGATGTCTTTGCCGAACGGGTGGGCAGTATTCCCCGACACGGTAATGTGGTCCTCTATTGCCATCTGGGGATCCGTTCCAATTCTGCAAGGGCCTGGATGGAATCAGAGGGTATCCCGATTAGCCACCTCAATGGTGGGATCGAGAACTGGTTATTCGAGAATGTGGATGAATCCGGAAGTCCTGTAGCGGTGGCAAACAAGATGGAAAGTGATGATTCCGTGCCCAAAAAACCCTTGACGGTGGAAGAACAGAATGCCCAGACTTTGGCGAATGCCAAGCTGGAGGCCGAGTTAAAGAAAATGGAGACCGAGGCAAAACATAGTGAACTGGCGGGACTGGTCGATCTCAAGGACAAATTGCTGAAGCAGAGTCTGGAGATCGATAAACAGCAGCAGGAACACGAACTGAAGCTGGAAAAGATGAAGATCTCGGCGGCTGCCAAGAAGAGTAACACCAAATTCGTAGTGGAAGTGGTCTATCTGGTCTATAATGACGGAAGATTATTGGGTCACGTTTTCTCCGAGGATCAGAAGACCGACGCGGAGATCCTGACCAGCATGCTGATGGCGGTCAATGACTTCGTCGCGGATTCCCTGGGAGTGACCGGAAATATTGGGAATCTGGAGTTTGGAGCAAACTCGATTGTAATTGAGAAGGGAGAGCACTGTTACATAGTCTCGATGAACTATGGAGAGCCTTCAGACAACCTTCGGCAGGGCCTAAAAAAGCAATTGTCATTAATAGAAGATAAGTATTTAAGTAAGCTAGATGGTTGGGATGGTGATATCTCTGCTTTTGAAGGATGTGCCACGCACCTGGTCAAGGTCCTGCTCGAATCGACCGTCAAGGACCGATCAGAAGTGGCATAATTGAGGATGTGGCTTAAAACTGCATTTTGTATGACTAATTCGTTTGGACAGTTGTTATCTTGGTCCCTATCTCGGAGGTTGTAGGTCCCAGTTCAACCCCCAGATAAACGATGGTGATAGTGATTGTATATTCTATATCCAAAGGTTCTTCCTTATCGATCTTGTCTCTGGTAACCGGGTCCAAATTATTCAATTCGAATTCTTCGTAGGTCTGATTACCGCTTCCCAAAGTGTAATCAAAATTGAAATCATCCTCTGTAGTTGGATCCGATTCCAAAATCTTGAGGTGAATCAGAACATCAATACTCTTCTCGAAATAACCCATTTTCGGAATATCGAAACTGATCTCGCCTACAATGGACTCCTCATCAGGAGTTAACCAGAAGTTCGCATTGGTAATATGGTCTTCCAGGTTTATGGTTATGCCACCATTATACATTTTGTACACATCCGCACCAGCAGCAATCACAATCACAATTAAGGCCAACGTGAAAGCCGACTTCATCAGGCCCAATGTGGTTCTAAGTCCAGTCGTCTTACCTCCACTGGTTATAGACTTTGTATTTGCATTACCGTTCGTGGATCCCCCTCCTCTCGCTCCTCCTCCAGGAAGTGTGTCGGGCTCTCCTCCTCCAGGAAGTGTACTGGGTCCTCCCCCAGAAGATGCGATGGACTCTCCTCCACCGGGAAGTAGGGCGCTGGATTCTTCTACGCCAGAAGATGGTGTGCCAGACTCTCCTCCACCGGCTTTGCCTGCTCCTGTAACCATGTACTTACCGGCTGCTACTAATCCGCCCCCGATCGATCTCTTACTCTTGGGTCGTAGAGTGTATTTGTCTTCCTGCTTAACAACTTCTAATGCTCCTTCCCGTGTTTTGGATGCCTCCACTAGATCCTCCAAAGCTTCTGAGGTCCTGCTGTAGGAAAGGCCTGTGGCCTCGGCAACCTCATTCGTATCCAATGCTTCTCCAGCAGAGAAAAGAGCAGCTTCTACAATTCTCTGATCATCGGAGATGTCCTTCTTGGCTGAATTGGTGTCTTTGTCCATTCCTGATGACCAAATGCCCTCCATACTTATAAGTTAGACACACAAGTCCATGGGCAAAGTCTATTTGTTTGTCAGCGCTGCATTTCTTAACGCTATATCCGATTTATGCCTAACCAGCATTGTTTCCTATAGGGAAACAAAAGTGATTAGTAAGAACCAGAGTTGACAAGTTTCTGTGAGCATCAGCTCTATCAAATTGTCAGTCGCCTGTCAGTTGCTGTTGGGAGTGGCACTGATTTTTGTTTCCGGGGGGGCTGAGGGGATAGATCCGGAGTGGAGCTACGAGGCTGGTGATGATGTCATGTCCATTGCAGTTTCAGCAGATGGAGAATACATTGCAGCTGGTTATAGGAATGGTTATGTCTATCTATTCGACAAGGATAACAATACACCACTCTGGAGTTATACTACTGGAGATACTGTGGTATCGGTTTCCATCTCAGCAGATGGTGAGTATATCACCGTTGGCACCTATAGTAGTGAGGAATTTGGTCTTCTCTACCTGTTCGATAAGGACAGCAGTACGCCTCTCTGGAGTTACACTACTGGGAGTTATGTGATGTCGGCCGCCATCTCTGCAGATGGCGAGTACATTGTTGTAGGCACCTACACTGATAACAAGGTCTACCTCTTCAATATGAATAACAGCACCCCACTCTGGAGCTACACTCTTGGGGTTGATCCATACCAGGGTTATGTGTATTCGGTCGCAATTTCAGCAGATGGAGAATACATTGCAGCTGGTGCTAGAGATGGTTATGTTTACTTATTCGACAAGGACAGCAGCACGCCGCTCTGGAGCTATGGAACCGGAAGTTCAGCTGTGACTGGAGTCGCCATTTCAGCAGATGGAGAATATATCACTGCTGGTTCTTCAGATATGGACACTGAAGATAACAAGGTCTATCTGTTTGACAAGGACATTGACACTCCGCTCTGGAGGTATGTAACTGGGGAGGCTACACATTTTGTCGCCATCTCTGTGGATGGTGAGTATATTGTTGCAGGCTCCTCCAACAACAATGTCTACCTCTTTGGCAGAGACAACAACTTCCCACTCTGGAGCTACGCTACAGGGGATAATGTGAGGTCAGTCGCCATCTCAGCGAACGGCGAGTACATTGTTGCAGGCTCCCAAGATAACAAGAGCTACCTATTCAACAAAGATAGCAGCATACCGCTCTGGAGCTACGAAACCGGAGGTAGGGACGGAATGCCAGATGATATGGAGGTCGCTATCTCTGCAGATGGCGAGTACATTGTTGTAGGCTCCCACGATAACAAGATCTATCTCTTCGAAAGGGTTCCTAACAGTCCGCCGACCGTTTCAGACATATTTATTAGTCACAATCTAACCGATTCGAAGCGCCGCGTTTATTTCTGGGCTAATTATAGTGATTCCGACGGAAATGTGACTGCATTTGAATGGTCTTCAGATATAAATGGGATTCTCAACACAACCAGTAATTTCGACTCTGACGATCTTTCGGTCGGCCATCACAACATAAGTATCCGTGTGATGGATGATGATGGAGCTTGGTCAGATTATGTTTATCTGGATCTGGTAATTGAAGAACAGGAAGAAGAATGTTCTTTTGATAGTTTCATGGATAATATCTATGTTCAGAGTCCATCCCTATCTGGTCCAGTAGTAGATGAATATATGTTGCTCGAGGTAGGTAAAGGTTCTTACCATTTTGTTTCGGAAGATAACGCTTACATAAGTTGGGAAACAACGGATCTATCAGGCATTAAACTCGATAATGGACTACCTCTTCCTTCCAAAAAATTATTTACGGAAACGACATTTGATTATGAGAATCGAATTTTCACAGGAAAAATAGATTTTACATTAGAAGGTGGTACATATGGTGGTGCAGCATCCTGGGATTACCAAATGATTTTCAGTGAGGATTATACTTCTATTGTTGGTGGGCAGATATACCGGTTCGATTCCGACGGTAAAATATTTTACACCTGGACATTTGGTGTAGATGGAAATTATCCATATTGTGCCTTATGTACCCTCACTGCAGCTGATTATTACAGCGAGAATCCCTTTGAGGATACAACATCACCTGACGAACAGGTTACCATCCCAGAAGATGGAGGATTGACACTCCCATTCTCTGGCAATCCTCTAGCTTATGGTGCCATAATTTCCATATTAGGACTCTTGGCAGGAGGTTATGCTGCGATGAGCGCACGCCAATCCATTCCCAAACTAATCAGTGGACTTCAGGGTCTGGTAGATGCAGGGATCACTGATTCAGAGCTGAATTCGGCTTTAGAGGATCTCGAAAACATGGATGGCCTAGGATTCTTTTCTAATGACAGGGCCAATGCGATGCAGATCCTGGATAATTATAACGAAATGACAGACCAGGCATTGGGTTCGATGAGACAATTGGATGAATTACAGGGAGTGGTTGATGAATTACAGGCAGCCGGTGTTTCATCTCCTGAACTTGAGGCCGAGATAGCGGAGATTGAATCCATGCTGAATTCCCAGGTAGAGGGTGACACCAACAAGGATTTCTCATCTAATCTCTTCGATTTTTTCAAGAAGAACAAGGACGGTGAATAATGTCTTACGAGCAAATATTAGAAAAGATCCAGAAGGCTAAGGCACTGGCCGACTCCAAGAAGGCAGCCCTTGTCACGGGAAGAGAGCACGAACCACCCAAAAAGTCTGATGTCAAGACAGCAAGGGATTTAGAATATCGGGATTCGGTCCAGGACTGGGCCAAACCTTCAGATCTGGCACCCGACGGTGAGACATTTCTCGATCTATTTACCAGTCGGTGGAAATGTTATTCTAAATGGCCAGATAATTTAGAGGAACTGGATAATCTTCATAATAATTTTAAGGATATCTCGGTTTCTTCCTATTTCGAGATTCCAATCGATCCTACAGTGGTCCTGAGTGAATGGGGACTTCCTCCCAATCTGAGAAAGAATGTGTATCTGGATGATGAACGAGCGTCACACATCCTTAAAGTTCTTGGTAGCAAACCAGAGGATAATTATGTGATTATTGGAGAACCAGGAGTTGGTAAGACCACACTATTATTCGAGATCTTTGATTCTTTCATGGACAAAGTCCCGACAGGTATTCTAACAACCACTGAAATGACGGATGCCCATCTTGAATTTGGGATGAGATTGTTCTATGATGATATTCCAGAGAATATAGAAATTGTTCAAGGCATCATTGAAAACGATACCAAGGGATTGGTTGTTACTGCCCGTGAGGCAGATTGGGATAAGTTGCCCGAAGAATTCCAGAAAAAATTCAACAGATTGACTGTACCTCTCTTCTCAGATGCGAATGTATCACGATTATGCGAACGTATGTTTGATTTTTCAAACATAAAACATAATCCGGCATCAATAGAAGAATTGACCAATTATGCACAAGGAAGTCCGATTTTTGTGTGGTTGATGATCAAGGAAATGCAATACAATGGTACTTCAGTTCTGACCAAGAATTTTGTCAAGGATAATTCAAGGAAGGGAATGGAGAATTATGTTGCTTTGATATTACAGAGATTGCTCAAGGATGGTCCCAATTACAAACCCGGGGGTTTGCATGCTCTGGCTTGTATGATTTTCCTATCTGACTACATGCGGGACAGACGTTGCAACGAGATGCTTTATCGTTCGTTTGCAGATGAAATTGAGTCTGAATTTGAGGAGATGTTTGATGATAAGCAGAATCATAATACATTCAATCAGATGATAGTTTACTTGTCTGGAGAGGGGACCACCATTGGTTTCCCACATGATAGTTGGGCTGATGTTCTTCAGGGAACAGGTAGAAATAATCCCCTGAGGGCAGATATACAGACTATCAAGCTCAAATTCGCTGATAAGAAATATGAGGATGTTTACAAGAAACAGGCAGTTACAGGTGCCTGGGAAACAGCAGTTTCAAGATACAACAAGAATATCATTCGTGAAAAGGATGCATTTCTCTCAATGGTTGATACCCTGACCTATAACTACACATTGTCCGATTTGGAAAAATTGGGTGTTGATATCGAGATGATGAGAGAGGTCTCCTCTCTTAATTCTGATCTACCGATAGCTGCTAGAGTATTGTCCAGGATCCAGGCCGCACGTCCGACCCAAGTAACTCAGATTATCAATATTCAGCATTCGGTCATCAGTAAATCAACTTTAGAATTCAGTAAAGACAATATCAATGTCGAGTCCTCAGTGATAACTGATTCTGAATTGGATGAGGAAGATCTGAAAGAAACAAAGCATAGTATCGTTGTCGATTCCAAGAAAAAATAATTATTTGAGACCTATTTCTCTACGAACAACACTGGTGTATCCTCAGCCTTTTAGGGATGCACCCCGAACCTGGTCAAGGTACTGCTCGAATCGAGCGTCAAAGAGCGATCCGAAATAGCATAATCGAACCGAAATTGTTTTCTGTCGACATAGTTCAAAATCACGATGAGATTATCATTTACCATACAGTAATTGCCAGTCCCGCGCATCGATTTTCCAGGAGCGCAGGTCAGCCGTACTTGTGCCGGTTCATGATATATCTGTAATATTCCATCCAGCTCTTGGCATCATACTGAGGGTTGCGAAGTCTGGAGCGATATTCGCGATCATCCATGTCCGGGTCCCTGGTTCGAAGTTGGGCGATCTCTTCTGCAGAGAAATCGTACCAACACAGACCCCAATATTTGTCAGCCCAGTCCATGAAACATTCTCCCTTGTAGGTCACCCGATAGACAAAGGCCGGTCTTCCGCCCGTATTCCCGGGGTCCTTCCGCCGCCTGACGAAGCCCCATCTCTTCAATCTGTTGAGGGCCACCCCGGCATGGGGATGGGATATCCCAAGTTCAACTGCGATGTCCTTTGCCTTGGCATCTGTGAGGTATGAGACGCGGTGCAGGACGGAGAACCAGGGGGTTATCCGGTTGTTTTGATACATATATACTTTGGAGGTACAATGGACTACTTTTTAACCCTATATATTTAAAAACATTATTGGCTGGAGC
>DAXQ01000049.1 GCA_002506485.1 Euryarchaeota archaeon UBA136
TCACTTATCAGGTTGGGAGTATGATGATTTCGGGAATAATGAATTACATAAACAGTAGAGTAACGAGTGTGAAAATATGAGTAATTCAAAGTCTTTCGCAGATTACCTATCGGTCTGGTTTTCAGATTATGAACCAGTAGACAAGAATTTACATACCAAACTAGCATTCTTTATGTCATTTATTTTTTTCTACACTGGATTATCGATTCAAAAGTCCAGGTCATGGTTTTTTTGGGAACAACCATTTGATTCTCTAGTTCTCGGTGATATTTTCATCTTTCTTTCCTTGGCCTCATTCGCCTATCTAAGTTATCTCTATCGAGATAATCTATTCAATAATAGGGCTAATATCATAACAACTTTATTTTGTTTTTATATTATATTCAATTTCCTGGAAGGAATAATAAATTTCGTCTTTTTCAGTGCGAACTGGGAAGTTATCTGGGTAAATCGGCGCATGCTAGTGTTTGGTCCTTTCTTTACTAGTCATGGCATGGAAATAAAGAGGCTCTGGCCACCAGTTTTCATGATAGGAGCCTTGTTTGGAAGCGGTTATGGAAGTTTAGGTGAGAAGCGCCGAAAATTCCTGATTCCATTCACAGTCTTTGCGATTTGCAGCGTGATTGCCGCAACGCAGAATATCCGTCCCGAGGGCACAATCTCGTATTATGATTACCACAAAACACTGTATCGATTGTTGGGAGCATTGTTTGTAACGTATGCTTCCTTCCTAATTTCACACCACTACTACAAGGATGCTGAAGAATACCAAGTGAATTTCTTTCATCAGATACTCACAGTTTTCGGAGTTGTGATCTTCATATTGACCATATACTTTCTTGATCCGCCTGGGGAAGAAGGTGTTTCTCCTGGGGAATGGGGTGGTCTGTTCCTCAATTTCATACTTTCAAGTGCAGCCATAGTGCTGGGTTTTGGAGTGGGAATAGCCCTTGCCTTTGGTAGAAGAAGCAGTCTTCCGATATTCAGTTGGCCCAGTGTAGCGATAATTGAGACGGTTCGCTCAGGACCATTGGTCGCTTGGCTGTTTATTGCATATATTCTACTGCCTGACGTGCTCTTTCCAGTTTGGGACGCAGATCGGGTTTCTAGGACAATTTTGATTCTCTCTCTATTCTCAGGTTGTTACTTGGCTGAGATTCTTCGAGGTGGTATACAGGCCGTACCGGCAGGTCAGCAGGAAGCCGCTCTTTCCTTGGGCCTATCCACTACAGAGATAAATATGCTGATTATTCTTCCCCAGGCAATACGAACTACAATGCCTGCGATCGTCAGTAACATGATTGGTTTGTGGAAAGACACTTCATTGATTCATTTACTTGGTATCCACGATGCATTCCAAGTTGCCAAGGTCCTTCCCGCTCAGTGGGAATTTGTGGGACTGTATCCAGAGGCATTACTTTTTGTAGGGATGATATTCTGGATAGTATCCTTCTATTTGTCCAAGATATCTCAACGCATTGAGAAGAACCTTGGGTTGAAGAATGAGAGCGGAGGAGAGATGACATGAGCAAAGAAATTATAGAGACAGAAGGCGTAACCGTCAGTTTCGGCGACTTTCAAGCGTTGAAGGGCATAGATGTAAAGATCAAGCAGGGTGAGATCATGATTATCTTGGGACCTTCTGGTTCAGGCAAGTCCACGTTCATACGTACCCTTAATCGACTTCAACCCCATGATGGGGGGAGAGTCATCGTTGATGGGATAGAGTTGAACGAGGATACTACTGTGGCTGATCTGAAACATGTCCGTTCCGAAATTGGTTTCGTTTTCCAACAATTTGAATTGTTCCCTCATTTGACGGTACTGGAGAATGTGGCTCTTGCTCCACAGAAAGTTAAAGGTATGAGCAAGAGGGAAGCTGAGAAAATTGCTAACAAATTGTTAGAAAGGGTAGGCATTCCGGAACAGAAGAACAAGTATGCCTCTGCGCTGTCTGGAGGTCAGCAGCAGAGAGTGGCGATAGCCAGAGCATTGGCGATGGATCCCAAGATAATGTTGTTCGACGAACCGACATCGGCACTGGACCCCGAGATGATTAAGGAGGTTCTGGACGTTATGATTGACCTTGCTAGAAGAGACATCACGATGATCGTGGTCACCCATGAGATGGGTTTTGCAAAAGAAGTGGGAGATAGGGTAATGTTCTTCGATGAGGGTCACCTGGTCGAGGAATCAACCCCTGACGTCTTCTTTGATAATCCCAAAGCAAAAAGAAGTAAATTATTCTTGGAACAGATATTGTAGGCCTATAATTCCCTTGGTAGGAGTAATTCTTCCAAGGTCCAGTTAGATTCATTCTTCCAAGATTCATTCGCATTTTTTATGGTCAGTAAGGCTGTGGCTGCAGTGGGCATCCTGTGCCATTCTCCACAAAGATAGGAGAGGAATTCCGAGCAACCGGGATTGTGCCCCAGTATCATAATGGTCTCACAATCAACATCATCAGGTAGATTCTTCAGAATCTTGCTTACCCCACTATGATACAGTTTACGAGAATATTCAACCTCCACACCATCAATATACTTGTTCATTCTGCCCCAGGTCTCCCTTGTTCTGGCGGAATCGCTAGAATATAGCTTGTCAGGTGTCCACTCCAGGCGGATCAGTTCCTTGGCAATCTTGACAGCCGATTTACGTCCTCTCTTGTTCAATGGCCTTTCGTGGTCGCTGAGATCATGATATTTCCATGAACTCTTGGCGTGTCGCATCAAGATCAGTCGGGATATCATTTATTTCCCATTTTTGCCGAGTAATTTATGGCTGCTTCGGAGATGTCCGTTGAATAAGCAATAGTCCTCATAATAGCATCCATGGCTATTGAGAATTCAAGGGGATGTTCCATCTTTTTCTTGTATCGGTTCTCGAAGTATGTTTGAGCTTTTCGCACGGTCTTCTTTCCTTTATCAATCACAACCGTGGCCTTGCGTGGATCGTTGTTGATGAAGCTCTTCATGGCGTTTTCCAGTATCTCACTTGCTTCCTTTGCCAGAGGGAGCATTTTTCTTCCAGGAATTAGGCCTGCCACATATCCCACCTCCGCAAATCTGCATGCATGGTCGGCAATTCTTTCCAGATAACGTGCGACATTTGAATAGACCACTCCCTCGAAGGATGTGGCTTTTAATTTTCGTGATAGACTCGAGTCTTCAAGCATCATGTTGAACTGCCTTTCAATGAACCATTGCAGTTTGTCAGCTTCCTCGTCCCGGTCCACGACGTCCGTGGCCAAATCCTCTGACCCCTCCAGGATCAGGATTGAATCGTTATACATTGCACTGACAATCTTGTACAGTCTCTTTATGGCCCGTCTGAAGGGCAGTACCCCCGGATTCGACATGTCTGTCAGAATGGCCTGTGCCGCTTCTTCTTCAATAATCTCGATTCCGATGACACTTGCTGAGAATCTACGTATCGTTTTTCTATCTTTGACAGTCAGTCTAGGATTTCCAGTAACTCTTATTTCAGTGCTTCCAGCCAGATAAGCCCCAATCAGGTCCCTGAACAGGTGTTGATTTTTCTCATCATGACATTTCACAGTTGAGGTCATCTTGTTCGGACCTGGCTGGCCAGGATCTATGGTCATCGTGCCATTGGGTTGCTGTAGCAACCTGACTTCCGAACCCGAATCGAGTTTGTTTTTCTTCGTCCATTTCTTTGGCAGTGAGACTATCAAAGTGGAACCACCGGTCTTTTGCAATTTTCTGCTTTCCATGGTTTTCAACCCCTGTATGTGCTTGTAGATATATATAGTCTATATATAATATTTAGCATATATTTATTTATGGGCGGTTTAAGCCCACTATAATGTTTGGATTAGACCTGATGATCTTCTTGGCGATAGTAATCGCAGGATATATGGCCTGGAACATAGGTGCCAATGATGTAGCGAATGCTATGGGTACCAGTGTTGGCAGCAAGGCCCTGACATTACGTAATGCGATAATCATTGCTGCGGTTTTTGAATTCCTGGGCGCTTTTTTCGCAGGAGACGCAGTCACGGATACAGTACGAAAGGGGGTTCTGGTCATTTCCGAGGAAGAAATGGATACGCTGTCAACCGAACTCTACTACGGATTCATTGCGTCAATGCTTGCAGCAGCATTGTGGATTACCTTAGCCACTCGTTATGGCCTTCCGGTGTCTACAACCCACAGCATTGTAGGAGGGATTGTAGGTATTGGACTATTCATTAATCCAGACATGATTGATTATACCAAAGTAGGTCAGATTGTCATCAGTTGGATTGCATCCCCTCTTCTTGGAGGCGTCTTGGCCTATGGCACTTTTTACATTATAAAAACGATGATTCTGGATACGGAGGATCCAATTGAGAGGTCAAGGTGGATGGCCCCTATACTGGCACTCCCAACTTTCTTTGTGTTAAGTCTCGCATTACAATTCAAAGCTCTCAAATATGTATTGCCTGATAGTTGGCTTCCTTCGCAGGATTGTGCTGAAGGTTTGGGTTTCATAGATTCACTGGGACCTTGCCTGCCTGCAAATAGTTTGATGGCAGCTTTGGTTCTGGCACTATTCTGTAGTACCATTCTCTATGCAATTTTACGTAAGTACGAGTTCGAGGAGACTGGATATCTGGGCGTTGAGACGATTTTTGTCTGGCTACAGGTGATTACAGCTTGTTATGTTGCATTTGCTCACGGAGCTAATGATAGGAGTAATGCAATCGGACCTATGGCTGCGGTCTGGCAAGTCTTCAAGGCTGGTTCTCTGGGTCCAGAAGCCGAGGTTCCACTCTGGTTGGTGCTTCTTGGTAGTTTCGGAATTGTAATTGGTATTACTACGTGGGGTTATCGCGTAATGAAGACTATAGGTGAAAAAATTACACACATTACACCTACCCGCGGATTTGCAGCTCAATTTGCAGCAGCGACAACAGTTCTAATCTTTTCCATGCCATTTTTAGCCATTCCAATCTCTACCACACATACACTTGTAGGATCTGTGGTAGGAGTAGGACTTGCAGGCGGGGCATCATCAGTTGACTTTCGGGTATTTGGTAAGATAGCAGCTAGTTGGGTTGCCAGTATACCGGCAGCAGGTTTTGGAGCAATGATATTGTATGCCATATTCGGGCTTAATGAAACCCGTTTCATCGTCTCGGTCATAATCATAATGTCAGCAATATTATGGCTTCTCTACCATTCAATAAGAACAGGCCCAAAGGTTGAAATTGAAGTTGGGAATGGAGCATAATAATGAAACTCTTCGAAAGCCGAATTGGCCCCAGCGTTTTCAAGTCATACTACAAACACGCTCAGAGGGTCTTTGAGACGGTCGAAAATATGAATGTTTGTGTGAAGGCCGCTTGTGCAGGGTCAGATGTGAAGAAACACATCAAAGCCACTTCTAAGTCTGAACTGAAGGCCGATAAGATCAAGAACAAGATAAGGGATATGCTACGGGGTAGTGTAAGATTGGCGGTTGACAAACCGGTTTTTCTGGATCTTGTCTCACGTCAGGATCGAATAGCAGATTATGCCGAGAATGTGACCGAAATATTGTCTTTCAGAGAGTTGTATGACAATTCTAAGGCCCGGTCTCTAGTACTTGACTTGGCCGAAGCCGTAACAGCTACAGTAGAAGAATATCAAAGAACTGTAGGAAGATTCGAATTCCTTCTTGAATCGGCTTTTGCCAACAGAGAGAAGGACATAATGCATGAACACATAGCTCTGGTAAATGAGTTAGAACACAGTGCAGACAAGGCCGAAGCCAAAGCCGCAGCATACGTATTCACTAATGGTGATGACCAGCCACTAGCTGCAGCCCATATGTATCGCCTGATTCAACGTCTGGACGATGTTGCCAATGCAGCTGAGACGGCAGCTAATGGCCTTCTTCCGATAATATCGAAATAGGCAAATATTATTTGTCCGTTCCCTGAGTGGCTTTTCGTGAATCTAGACATTCCATTATATTCTCAGACAATGGATTTCAGTTGTGGCCCTGCATGTGTTGCCATGGCCCTCAAATATTTCAATTTCGTAAGTGAAATGGATAGGGATCTCGAAATTGAATTATGGCGAGAATGTCATGCAGTCGAGATGAAAGGAGCTGGAAGGTATGGAATTTGCGCTCCGTTAGCAGTTAGGGGACTTCATCCCCATATAATAACCGATAACCCTGGATTGGGGCTAATAGAACGGGCCAAGGCATATATCAAGGCCAATAACGGCAATGAACATTACTTGGAATTCTTCCATGACATGCAAAAGCGTGTCTGTGCCCTTAATGGGACCACTCAGGAAGTCCGTAAACCCACATTAAAGGATATACGGGAAGCTCTGGAGGCCGATAGGGTCATATTCGCCCTAGTCTCCACTATAATTTTCGAAGAGGATGATGATGATATCCCGCACTGGATAATCATCACGGGAGAGGATAATGAAATTCTTACAGTAAATAATCCTATTGATGAGGATCAGGCCAAGGCCCATCGTCCGATATACTTTGCTGACCTGTACACCAACGTTGAGATGTATCAGGAAACAACATTGATCAGTGTCGGAAAGAAAGCCTTCGGTAAAGACTTGGTTCCCGAGCCTCCGTTATCTACCGATTATCTAGAATACACTAGTTGAAAGGAAATAGTACATCAGGTATAGCCCGACTATTATCATGACTACACCTCCTCCCATTTCGATTTGGCGAGTTGAGGCCTTTAACTTGTCAACTATCGTGGATTCGGATGCAGCTACCATCATGGTGAATGCAACCATAAGGGCCCCGGCCGTGGCAGCGAATATCAAGAAAACAAACAGTCCAGTGAGGATTCCTCTACCGATGCTGGCAGTTAAGAGGCCTACAACGACTGGGGCCACACAACCTGTGGCAGCAGAGCCATAGGCAACACCA
>DAXQ01000004.1 GCA_002506485.1 Euryarchaeota archaeon UBA136
ATAGTAGCTATGATACTTCTTCCAATTTGTGCTATTATTGATGGTATGGACGGAGCTCTGGCTCGCCGGTTTGGAACTAAACATGACTATGGTAAATATCTTGACTCAATCTCAGATTCCATTTGCTTTGGTATAGCTCCCTCGATCCTAGTTTATTCACTGTATTATGATATTGAGAGAGGCCCCGCCCTGGATTTCATTAATGATGATCTGGAATTTGTCTTTCGTTACAATATAGAAAATCTGGTCGCGATCACGGCTGCCATAATGATTGCCTTGCTGAGTATTCTGAGGCTTGCCAGGTTTACTAGAGGCACACAAGGGGAGAATACCTACTTCTTCGGTTTGCCGGCACCTGGCTTGACAATGTTCATAATGGTCATATCGATTAAGTATTCTACAGTCAATGATTATGATTCTGTGCTTATTCCTTTCATCATTGGACTGGTATCTATTCTTACAGTCACAACA
This sequence comes from Euryarchaeota archaeon UBA136, assembly GCA_002506485.1. GTDB lineage: Archaea > Thermoplasmatota > Poseidoniia > MGIII > CG-Epi1 > CG-Epi1. Next base: position 472 of record DAXQ01000004.1, read on the forward strand.
ATATCCTATGCCAAGGCCCGTGCTCGTTTCAGGAACCCAATCTTGTTTGGAATATTGGTCTTGATTCTGACGATTGTCCTTCGCTACTTCGAGAATTCCATGTGGGAAACGCTGTGGTACGCTGCTTTTGGATTGTATATGGCCTATTTTGCCTTGATTCCAGCCATGATCTGGGCTGGCTACTTCGAAGAATAATTATCTTCTTCTTCGGTAGACAATCGTAGCCAGTATCAAAATAACGGACAGGAAAGAAGGTCCGGGCAATAGCGAATCATCTTCACTCTCACTTTCTCCCTGAGGTTCATCACCTTCCACAATGACAGTTATGGTCACTTGTTCCAGTGTCTCGAACACATAAGTTCCGGAATCCGTCTCAGTGGCTAACATCAATTTCAGGGTGAAGGTGTAGCTTCCAGGCAGGACCTCTCTGGCGATTACTGCCAAAGCTCCCCAATCCATAGTTTCACCAGCGTCGATATCTAGAGGATAGGTGGTTGTATCTGCTGGAGATACGGCAACCCTCCACTCCTTGCTGTTTTCGTCAAAGTACAGGTCACTTCCAGTAGAACCATCAGGCATCATCAACTCGAATGCTATTTCCGCGTCCACCTCGCCTCTATTCTCAATCAGAAAACCAACAGATGCGGTCTGAATTTGGGATGCCTCTATAGTAACCTCAAATTCACCGGAGGTCAGACAGAATCCACTCATATCCGTAAGACACATCACAATGTCCACAGTTTCATCGATTGGAGTCTGTACTACTACATTGGAGACTGACAAAGCCAATTCTTGATTCCCATTCATTACTAGAACTTCCAGTCTGTAAGTAGCTTCAGCGGTTCCTTCCGGTACAGCTACGGTAACAATGAATGTGGTACCTCCTCCAGCTTCCAATACAGTCTCTGAAATAGATGAAGTGGCCCATTCGGCCGCTGAGCCATCAATTATGATGTCCAGTGTCTGCTCACTATTGCCATCGCTCACTAGTGTGTATTCAAAGGTATCAGATGCACCAGGTGCAATGGTCTTCAGACCGACACTGTCTCTTCGGAGCGTGGCTCCTGTTTCCAATTCTTCGACTACGACTTTGATTACCTTGTCATCTTGCGCATCCTGGTCGCTTCTGGAAGTGGCCCAGATCTCGACATATGCGTTTCCATCATCAGCATCACTTGGTATGCTGATAGTACCAGACGTTGTGACCTGACCTCCAGCCCCAACGGAGATTCCATTATCATGGAAGGTCACCCACGAGCTCTCGGCACCTCGTGATTCCAGATCGAATATATCATCATCATCACCAGTATTGTGAATAGTCACCGTGAATTCAAGATCTTCTCCCGCAATTGAGTCCACAGTGGTCGGATCCAGTTCAATCTCAACATCGTAATTTACTGGATTATCCGTAACAGTTATGATTAACTCGAGAATTTCAGTAACATCTTCTGCAGTGACATGAATGTCCAGATTGTAGTTCCCGTCCTCAGTGTCGTCAGGTATGGTCAACTGCAATTCCACATCACGGCTTTCATCACTGTAGAGTTCCATCTGGTTAGCTATCATACCACCCCAGGTTGATGCGCTACCTGTCGTATCAATCTCAAATTCATCAGTTCCGGTCGCTCCATTCCTGATAACTATGTCAAAAGTGACCTTATCGCCGGCACTGCCCTCTTTGTTATCGTTGAAGGTCGATATATCAGGTACGTGTACCATCACGACTTCGATGTCAACGTCCTTCTGGTCGTTACGATTGTTTTCATCATCCTTCAATGTTTCAACTATGACTGTGAACTCACCGGGATTTCCACTTTCCCATTCCCAGTCCAGAGTTTCCTCCTCACCGGAGGCCAATGGACCGGCTGTTCTGGTCTCGGACCACAATTCGTCACCATTTGCATCAATGACTCTGGCCTCAACGTTGAATGCCGCCTGATCCTCTGATCCAAAATTCTTGATTATGCTTGAAAAGGCGATTGTCGAATTCTCTTCCGTTGCACTTTCAATCTCAATGAGCTTGACACCGACATCATCAGCAGCCGAGGCAGCACGTAACCAATCTAGTCCACGACCGACAAAATCCTCGCGATCGTCGGAATTGTTAAGAAATGCAAAGGTGAAAGGAGATACAATTATCCTGTAGTCTCCCTCGTAGTACAAAGATAGGTTGAATGTTTGTGGTGCATTATCCCAGTTCCCCATTCCTGATTCCATGTCATCTGAGAATACTGCATTACCAACCGCATTTTTGAGTTGCACATCGTCGAAGTACCATCCTTCGTAAGTGTCAATAACACTATCAGAACCGAAACGGAATCTGAACATTACATCCTCTCCTGAGAAATTGGCTAGATCGAAGGTCGCATCCACCCATCCGTCAGAATTTCCATGATATCCGGGTTCGGAGTCAAGTCCTACGACCGAATCGGCAGGATATCCACCATCGGGATAGATTATCTCCCATGTCTCACCATCATCTATAGAGATCTGGACATTTCCACCATCATAGGCATAAGTCGAACTTTCAGTATCATAGTAATGCATGAAGCTCAGTTCTTGGACCCCCTGATAAGATTCGGAAGTGTAGATCGAATAGTCCCATCCGTTTCGATATTCCCCATTGTTCTTGGATTCGTCACCAATCCACATTGAGTGGGTGGGACTGTAGGCCTCTCGATTTTCGTCCTCGTCTGTATCTACTATGTGCCACCAATTACTCTTGCCCGTATAGAAAGCTCCCACAGCTTCATCTCGGGGTCTGATCCAGTCAGCATAATCATAGGATAGGATGCTACGGTCTCCAGTTTCATATTCCGCGTCTCCGAATATTTCGTCGTCGCCAACTCCAACCAGAGGGTCAGGAGTCCCTGAGGTGTGACTTACGTATTCCACCATTAGATAGTCATATTCGAAGCTTCCAGGTTCTCTTGCTCCTGTAGAACTATTGAGGGCGGTCATGAAATTCTGGCCCATGATCCACATATTCCCACCTGCATCCAGATAATCACTGATACAGTTCATCCAATTGGTCAGGTTCCTTTGATGATGATCACCCTGAATCCAGATCACGGCATCATACTCTGCCATCAGATTGATGGTTGGATAGGGATGCAGTTCACCATAACCAACATCCATGTCGTAAGGAAGGGTATGAACATCATAACCCATGCTTTCCCCCTCGTTGAAATATTGCTGTAGGGTATGTTTCATCCGGCTATCAATCTTGTCAATGTCCTGATAATTATTGTATCCGTTATTCTTGCCGAAATTTGCGTCAATCAGCAATACTTTGTCTCCTCCGTTTTGTCCATAATAGAGAGGAGCGGCAGCGATGTCCTGACTATCCTCAGTCTCCGGATCATCCTGACTGGTTACTGTAACTGTGAATTCATGATCATCACCTGAGGGTGCCATAGTCGGAGCTATGACTACCACCGTGAAATTCTGGCTAGAACCAGAGGCTAGATACATTGTGGTAAGATGGGATATGATTCTCCACTCATCCACTTCACCATAATCTACTGTCACATCATAGTATCCATCCTTTTCGCCTGTGTTAGTGGCTGTGAAGTTGAAGAAAACAGATTCCCCTGAAAGAACATCCTTGGCCTGTTCCTGAACAGCCAATGCGACCTGATAACCACTTTCAGCAACGTCTATCGTTTTCTCTTTAGGATTGTTTCCAGCCCTTCCGTCCCCCTCCAACAGTGTTTCGACTCTTATGGTATAGGTACCTTCAGCACCTCCTTCCCAAGTCCAATCCAGAGTCACATTATCCTTGGAATCAAGACTTTCTATTGTCTGTGTTTCAGTGTAGACCACAGTGCCGTCATCCCGAGTCACATTGGCTCTGACATCAAATTCATCATCCTGGTCATCTGTACCAAAGTTGTAGATATCTGAATAGAAGGTGACCTCTCTTCCCGGTTTTGCAGTGTCTGGCGCATCCAGACTCTTTGTTCCTACATCATCTGGTATTGCTGGCAGGCTGTATAGAGTAAAATCATCTACATACAGACCGTCATACTGGGTGTAAGTGTCCGATTCGAATCTGAATCTAAAGGATGCATCGTCTCCCTCGTATTCACTAACATCGGCCTCGATGTACAACCATCCATTCTCATCAGCGTCATCGTAATCCTGGGAGTAGTCACCATCATCCCCAGGGAATGTCATCACAGTTTTCCACTCACCGGATATGTTTATCTCCAAGGTGGTCACGTCATAAGGGCCATCAATCGCGAACCAGACCATAGCTGCCACATATTTCTCGGAACCATCCCCCAGATCTATACTGGGTGTTTCCAAGGAATCATTCAAGGAGGCACTGTAAGTTCCAGTTCCGGTATTACCGAGATACCAGGCATAGTCTCCCGAATAGGTTTTTCCGTAGTCTTCATCTTTACTGTAGTAGTTCCATTCACTGAGTACCGTATCAGCTTCCCAGTCTCCATCTCCATCCTCAAAATCATCTTCGTAGGTCGTGGCAGCTCCATTATTGACCTCAAAATCATCAATGTACCATCCCTCATATGTATCCACTGAAGCATCAGTTCCGAAACGGAATCTGAATTTGACATCCTGATTAGCATAGTCAGCTAGGCTGAAGGTGGCAATCTCCCAGTCAGTTTCATCACCATCTCCAGATGTTGCAGTGTACCCCGGTTCATTATCCAGACCAACGATAGCATCATCAGGATATCCTTCCTCTGGTTCAATTACAGTCCAACTTTCACCCCCGTCAGTTGAGATCTGAACATTCCCTCCGTCCCAGCTGTTTTCAACACTATACCAGAGATTAACTGACATCGCAGGGTTTTGTCCAAGAGAGATATTCTGGGCAGTGTACAGGGAGAAGTCCCAGTTGTTCTCATATTCACCGTCTCCCTTTGATTCATCTCCAACATACATTGCATGAGTTGGGCTAGCTGCTTCACGGTTCTCATCAGTGTCCGTGTCTATCAGATGCCATGGATTACTCAATGATTTGTAATCGGTCCAACCGTTCCTGCCACTTTCCATATCATCTGAGAATTCGATATCGACGCTCCTCATCATTGCAGAACTAACATCATTCTCGGGTACTTCATCATCATCATCCAGTACCTTGGCCTCAAACCAGAATGTTCCGTATTCATCAGTTTCCCATTCCCAATCCAAGGTGTCTGATTCACCCGGATTGAGTTCAACCTCCTGAGTTCCTCCGTTGTAGACGACCCCTCCTGCACCGTCATACACTTTTCCACTGATGTCAGAGGTCATGCTCATGTCACCGGTGTTTGTTACAATCACCGACATTTCCCTTTCCGTGTCCTTTTCCGCTATCATCGGGTCGACGCGAGCTTCCGAGACTGCAACATCATAAGTTACATAGGTATTGATCTCAACTTTCTTGAAATTGTTATCCTCTTTCTCATCGTCCGAGATAGCTGCCTCAGCACTTATTTCATATTCATAATCCTCATCATCTGGTGTGTCCCATTCGAATTCCACAAAGGCACCTTCTCCAGCGTTAATCGATACGGTCTCTTCCTCTGTGAATCGGTAAGTGTTATTCAGACATCGGATATCGATTGAGACCTCCACGCTGGTTTGATTCGCAGTTCCACGATTGCGTACCGTAAGATTGACGATGTTCTCAACTCCGGGTTCAACAGTTTCCTTGTTCTTGGGAGTATTAAATCGACTTAGACTTACATCATTCTCAAGTTGTACAGCAAGGTACTCGACTATATTCTCCATAAATTCGTCTCTGTCTTCCGTATCGGTTATTGAGCTGAAATCAAAGGCCATGAAGACCAATTTGTAATCCTCCTCAGTTCTTATGGTAGATATATTGTAGTCGCCGTTTGAACTCAGGATCTTCTCGAAGCCGTCACGCGGATTAAGATCGTCTGCAAAATCAGAGCTTATTGCATCAGCATCGTACGCAATTCCATCAGAGATGGGGTCACCTTCAACGCCGTAAACCACAGGAGGTGTTGCCCGGTCATGATCGACATAGGAGATTCCAAAATAATCGTGTTCAAAATCACCTTCATAGCGCTCCCCATCCACGTAATCGAAGTCGTACAAGATATCGTGACCTATGACCCACATGCTTCCACCATCATTGAGATAATCAGCAACATTCGTTTTGTCATTATCAGTAAAGGTAACGTCAGTGTCACCACTTGCATAGTCGGAACCACAGGCCCAGATAATCATCGTATATTCGCTTAGAGTATCGATGTCAGGTCCATCTTCACTGCTTCCGACCCTGATGGTATCATATCCTATGCTAATGTTTTCCAGGGAATTGGTATAGTATGGGTCAGTCTCAAGACTAAATCCTCCATTATTCTCACTGTCGTCATCATCCACGAACAGGATTGGTGGGTAATTGACATTAATGTCTTCTTCTTCTTCGTTATTATCCTCATCAGATTCCTCGATCGCGTTCTCTTCGTCAACAATTACTTTTATGGTATGCGTACCGCCAACAGTCTCCCAGTCCATCTCTGCATCAGCAGTATTGTCTCCAGGAATCGTAATCATGTCAGTCCCAATGTAGTTGTTGTCCCAATAGAAGGTCACATTGGTCGTCACGCCGACCACACCACTGTCCCCTCCGTCATTGGCAACCTCGGCTGTTATGGTTACAGTATCCCCGCCCGTTGGAGAATCATCACTGAAACTGATTTCATTAATCCAAAGATCAGGTTCCCCTACAGCCACCACATTCATGGCGGAAAAAGGCAACATTAATACGGCTAGCAGGAGAGCAGTTAGTTTGCGTGACATGGGGGCACCAGAGTGTAATGGCCAGTCTATTGCGATATAAAGGTGTGTTTACACCCTACGGGTGTAAGTCTGGTGCCTCAAATTTCCGTCTGTTTCCAATGCTTCTATCGGCCCGGCATCCCATTCATTCCCTATCGTGGGGAATCTAACACAACCTTCTCCTGAGACGTTATCCGGCACTAGTGTCATATCGATTATATCAGCCTTCCCGAGAGCTTCTTGATAGATTCCTGCCCCACCTATGAACCACACATCTCCTTCGCAAGTTGCAAGGGCATCATCGATACTCGAAAAATATTCCACATCATCCAACGATGATTGGGTGATCACGATATTTCTTCTGTCAGGGAGTGGTTTTACAGGCAAAGATTCCCAGGTCCTGCGCCCCATGATTACAGTCTTGCCAAGAGTCAGACGCTTGAATCTCTTCAGATCTGCAGAATAATGCCAAGGTATCGAATTGTCTTTTCCGATAATGCCTTCAGGGGAGACTGCGACCAGAATCCCTTTCATACAGCGACCTTGAAGGGGATGAACGGTTCAGGCCCGTAATCTTCCAATTTGAATCTGGAGAGTATGGTATCGGTGTCCGCATCGAGCAGATCCATAACATCATCTAAGGTCCTGATGCTCGGATCTATTACCAAACTCGGTAATTTCCTTACGTTTCGCTTGAGTTGTTCCTTCAGTCCAGGGATGTGGTCGTATTCCTCCATAGAGCCATCGGCCTTCTTGGTATAGATGTGGGCATCGACCAGAGAGTGTCCGAAGATTCCTGGCTTCATTCCGGTAAGATGAGCAAAAAGATGAAGCAGAAATGAATATCCCGCAATATTGTATGGAACACCCAGGGCCACGTCACAGCTGCGCTGTGTCAAATGGACGCACAACCGTGGTTCACCCTTATCATCGTACTGGACATTGAATATGAATAATAGGTGACAAGGAGGCAGTCCACTGGCCTGTGCATTTCCGGGAGCCCAGGCCGAAATCACCATTCTCCGGCTATTTGGATTCTTCTTGATAGTGTCCAGAACATACCTCACCTGATCATTGTACTCAGGTTCTCCGTGCACTGGGAATTTCCTCCAAAAATTGCCATAGGCACTTGGTACAAATCCTTCATCATCAGCCCAGTAATCCCAAAATTTACAACCGTGTTTTTTTAATAGCCCAATGTGCAGGTCTCCGGACAAAAACCACAAATTTTCCACGACTATATTCTTCCATGATATTTCCTTGGTGGTTAGTAGTGGAAAACCATCTCTCATATCTATAGAGTAATTGATGTTAAATGCCGAGATTGTATCGACGCCAGTGCGGTTTTCCTTCCTAGTTCCCCGCTCTAGAACCTCTTTTACCAAATCCAGATATTGCTTCACAGATACCTATTGGAAAGGTAGCATAAAGTGTTGCTCCGAATTAGAAAATTATAAATAAATTAGTGCACTGTGTGGTACATGCCTTTTCGTATTATAGATCATGAGACTGATGAAATTTTACTTGAGTCACCTCATGTCTCAGATTTGATAGAATATATTGATAAGACATCGGAAGAGTACATAGTCAAGGAACTAACTATAACTTAGGCACTTTCAGGTATTTACCAGAATCTCCAAACTCTCTACAAGCGCAATATCTTTCTCAGTTATTCCGCCCAGATCATGCGTGGTTGAAGTTATCCTGACACTTCCTCCGTTGTGAATCAGAATATCGGGGTGATGTCCCATTTCACTGGCTATGCTGGCAACATGTTGTACAAAGGTCACGGCCGATTCAAAACTATTGAAATTGAATTCCTTATGGACACGTTTGTAGACATCATCATGACTCCATCCATCGAGCCCCTTCAATGATTTTTCGACATCAATATCACTCATCAGCTCGGCCATGCATCATTATCTTAAGTTGCTATATAGGAGTTTGTCACCTTAGCAACTTATAAACTATTTTCAAATGGACAATCGTGTCTCCTCCAGAACCGTCATTTAAAACAAAGTTTGGTTTTAAGCCAGACTTTCCGTTTGAGCGATTGTTAGGTTTTATTCTTTCAATAGTGTCGATCCTATTTCTGCGACCCTACATCATGGATTTTGTCCCTAGCCCTTACTATTCGATTACGGTAGATGGTGAGGATTTCATCATATTCACGGAACTGTCAATATGGACGCTGATATTGATGGCATTCGTTACTTTCCTGACCGTTTTTTTTATTATTCCCCTGACACTCTATTTCCGGGGCCTGAGTGAATGGGAATGGGATCCTACAGTCGTTGTCTTCTGGATGATTATGACCAGAGGGTCTTCACTGTTCTTCAGCGAAATCGCAGATACTAACGCAAATCTCGAGGCTTATACCCTCATATTGATTGACATCGTTGATTCCATATTCGTATTATTCATAACGGTATTCCTTCTGAGAGCCTATTCGAACTATTTTGTCCCGGTCATTTCTGATTGGCTGACTGTTGGAAAAACAGACACACAGTATGGTCCTCTGCTTGAGATAATGGGGTCACTCCTGATTATTGTCTTCGGTATCACGAATTTCCTCTCAACCTACCATGTCGACTTTGGCGTCCTTCTTGCCGGAGTTGGTGTTGTGGGGCTAGTTATTGCCCTGGCAGCCCAGGATACCCTCAGTAACTTCTTTTCAGGAATCCTGCTCCTGCTGGATCAGGGTTTCAAGACGGGAGATATGATCTATTTTAATGAAACTTATTGTTTGATCAGGGATATTGGTCTTCGTTCAACCAAGATCTATGACATAGTGAATCATGTCATGATTATCATACCCAACAATTCATTGGCAAACCAGAACATCTTGAATCTTACCAGACCGGATCGCTACTACCGTATCCGGGTCGAGGTTGGGGTTTCCTATGACTCAGATCCAGACCATGTCGAGAAGCTACTTCTGGAAGTCGCCGAGCAAAATTCAGACATCGAACAGGATGATCCAACCCGAATGCCTCTGGTTCGTTTCCAGGATTTTGGTGATTCATCATTGACTTTCGTTCTGGTCGCCTGGATCAATAACGTTATCAAGATAAGGCAGATCAATTCGGACCTTCATCATCAGGTATTTGACAAACTGAAAGGTGCAGGTGTGACGATTGCCTTCCCACAGAGGGATGTCCATATTCATGAGGTTCCCGAACCGGCTATTACAAAGAGCCCCAGACCAGCTTCTACAAAGAGCTCCAAGCCAACTACCGCGAAGGGTCCCAAAGCAGCAGCCAAAAAGAGCCCTAAGAGAGCAGCTAAGAAGAAGAAATAATCTTAATCTTCAGTGTACCAGATAGGTGGTGTAAACAAATCTTCAGGCCCTCTTTCAATAATTGGAAGAGTTAAAACACTATTTTGATTCGTTCCAATCGTAACATATCCGCTACTTACTGGCGAAGGAACATAGTCATCATCAGTTTGCCTCACTACTAGTTGCAGTGTACTTCCAGCAGGTACGACCACATCCATGGCAAACATTTGCATTTTGGCATTCACTGTCCCCGTTACTGCACAAGGCTGGCCGCATTCTCTTCCTCCTTCGTGATACCTAAGATCCATAACTCCATGCCCTAGATGTATTCCACCAGCAATAGACAGTTCAATGTACAGATGCCCTGAGGTTTGTGTAGGTGGAATTGTTACATCTACATGGAAAGTAGGCATTCCAGAAATACGAGTTTCATTCTCAAAGACTCCAGTTTCTAGAGTCAATGTATTTGTCGGTCCGACTAAACCACTACCAGATACAACACTAAGTCCTTCACCTATTGGTAACTGCAAGAATTCTCGGTCATTTGCAGGCCATGTTTCCTCGACCCTCCATTCTCCTAGGTTATCTTGCATTTCAACATGAAGGGAAGGTTTTTGATTTCCTTCATACAAATAGTAATTGAACCATTCCAGTAGATCTTGTGCCCAGTCATATCTTACAGAATAGGGATATGCCTCAGCACCTCTACCTGAAGACATTCCATTTTGGTCGCTAGGCCGATCAGGATAGTGATGCCCCCACTGTCCGAACAATCCTTTAACTTCGAATCCAGCATTCTGTAACTGCTTGTATACAGGGAATGCCATATGCGGGTCTACATTCCAGTCCTGCATTCCATGAATTAAATAGACCGAACCATTGTAATTCTGCATTGCTCTTTCTAGGAAATGTCTATCCGTCCAGTAAGTATTGCCAGCATAGTTCGCTTCATCTCCAGTTAGGTAAGCTGCAGGACCATTTGCATATCCCTCTGCGTATCCTCTGCACACAGTTTGCCAATCCTCACTATCCCCATCCCATCCGAAGGATCCATACACTCCGTTGTGCATTGCTATTCCTCTGGCCTCCATAGATCCATTACGCCACATTAAGTCGTGAACTCCAATTAATCCAGAAATGGGAATAATAGTTTTCAAGTATGGATTGCCAAACATGGCAGCTTGCCAAGGTGTTGTTCCATCGTACGATTTTCCAATGATTCCCACATTTCCATTACTCCACTCTTGAGTACCTAACCAGGTTACAGCCGCGTCTATCCCCATCTGTTCACTCAGTCCCATAAAGTCCATACAGTGGTTCGACATTCCAGTTCCGAATACAGAAACTTGAGCAATAGCATAACCATGTGGAACCATATTCTCTATCAAGAATTTACCTAGGCGATTTGCGGGCGTTAACGCATCCACATCACCATCATCATAGTATGGACCAACATCAGCGATAACTGGTATTTTGGTACCATTGGGAACGTCAGGTATCCATAATCCAAGATGCACTTGACAATCATCAGTGATTGTACATCCTAATTCACTTGAGGGTAGATCAACATTAACAAAGACACTTTCTGGACCAGTTATCTCATATTTACCCTTTTCCAGAGTATAGCTGTAAGATTCGGTTGTATTGAATGGTTGATTGACTCTTTCCCAAACAGGAACAAGTCCGTTCCCAGCTATTATGTCATCTATATCTTTTTCATCATCCTCGCTAAAATACAATAAAACAGATGATAAAAGCAGGATTACTGCTGTGATTCCTGCAAAGACACGGTGTTCAGCAACGTACAATTTCTTCATGATATTTTACTTTTTTCGTCATCTCTAGTTATCTCAGATATACTTGGTAATTTCAATGAAGCTTGGTGAAACAAGGTTGCCCCAATCGCAAAATATCCAGCCAGTGCAGCTACACTGACCAGTACTGAATCATGAACATCATAGTGTATGTTCTCCAGGGCACTGGCGTTCAGGAATGCCAGAAAAAGATAGAGGAAGGCCAGACGTCCAGCAACTCTTACCCCATTACCGTGCACAATTCCATAGGCTATCCACATCCCTGCTCCTCCGAAGAATAGGACGGTACCCAAACCGAAACCAGCAATCATCAGTAGATCTCCAGTTGCGAGATCTGGGAATCGCTCCTCTGTCATCAACAATTTCCAGAACTCTATGGAACCTCCGAAAAACAGACCGAAACCAGCCGAATAGAATGGGGCAGCAGGTTCGGACTTGAAGGTATTCAGGTTGACGCCAATGAACATGAAAATCAACATGACGAATGGCGTGACCAGCATCATAGCTGCATATCCCGTATCTTTCGAATGGAGGTCTATCCCCCCCAGGATTATTATGATGTCTGCAATTGTTCCGAAGACAACTCCGACCCCGCAGGCAATGTACAATTTGCGTTCCACAAGTTTGTCTTCAACTTTCTTTATCATCTCGAAGAACAGTAACATTGCCGGTACAATGTAGGCCAGCATTCCGAGAACATTTGCTTGGAATATGACTGAATCCATGTTACGAATTCATTTTCCTGCTCAGGGCTATTGCGGTAAGTATTATTGATAGTGCCGAAACGCTCAGTGATAGGCCGGAGAGGCCTTCCTCATCGGTTTTTTCCACGACGGGTGCAGATACATATTCCTTTATGGTGATCGAATTGATATGGACCTCATAGAGAGGTCGGTCCGGTCCACCTGGAACTCTTGGAATACTTCCGTCACCATCAGCATCGTTAGTGGTTGGAACTCCTGCAGCGGCCTGTACCAGTTCTATTCCTTCTCTAACTACTCCGAACACAGCATAACCTGGGTCGTCTTCCTGAGTTCGATTCCCATTATCTAGACCATGCTGAGGCCCATCACAGATATAGAATTGACTGGTTGCTGAATCTGGATCGAGTCCTCTGGCCATTCCAATGGCACCGTTGATATGTGTCAGGTTAGCGTCTGCTTCGAAGGGAATAGTTTCCGATGATCCTCCTTCTCCACAGGACGGGTCTGATATTGGATAAACACCATCTGAATTGCAATCAGGGTCACCACTTTGTATCACAAAGTCATCAATAATCCGATGAAAGAAAATACCATCAAAGAAGGACTGATTTACCAAGTCTACAAAATTGTTGACAGTAATGGGGGCCCAATTAAGAAACAATTCCAGTACGATTTCACCTTGGAATTCATCTCCACCACCGATTCCAGATTCGTAAGTCAGATTGATGACAATGATTGGATTTCCCTCATATGAATTCTCCATCGGGCTTGCATCTGCGACCGTACCCGGTGTGAACAGAAGAATCATCGACAGGAGAATTGCTACCCTCATATCACGTCCATATATGGTGGCTTTTTACGATTATAGCTTACAGTAACTATTAAAACACCATGAAATTCTAGGCCAACATGGACGTCAAGGTAACTGAGAAGGCAAAATCAAGGTTGCACGATATGGGAGTCTCGGATGAGGTGTTCCTCCGTATAGGTGTGACCTCTGGGGGGTGTTCTGGAAACGCCTACGATGCAGTTCTGGATGACGTTATGAAAGAAGTTGATGATGTTTATTATGAGGATGGCCCTCTTCGTATTGTTTCAGATAAGGTGAGTTCAATCTATCTAGATGGCCTGACCATTGATTTTTCAGATGACCTGATAGAACCAGGATTCAGGCTTACCAACACCAATGCCAAAGGTTCCTGTGGATGTGGTTCCAGTTTTAGTACTGATTCCGTTCCGAACGTGGAGACCAGTTTCTCGGTCTGAACATGGCTATCACTCCAATATCTATCCTGGGTGGAGATTCAGTCTATTGTATCAATGAAGCTCAGGTAAGTGATGCTAGACGACTTGCCAATGACGACCCCGAGTCATCAGAAAAGATACAGTCCGAGATTGAAAAATTGGAATCCAGTTTCACACGTAATGAGAGGGCAGCCCTTGCTTTTACGATAATCGAGAATCTACGCGAAGATCGCGAGAAATAGATGGAAGCATCAATCAATGTTCTAGGTGGTAAGCTTGAGCCATGTTCAACGGACCCAATGACCGGTTGGCTTCGGGATGGTTGTTGTAACACGGACAACCGTGATTTTGGACGACATGTAGTATGTGTGGTCATGACCGATGTCTTTCTGGCATTTTCAAAAGGTGCAGGTAATGATCTCAGTACTCCTATGCCTGGATTCTCTGGTCTGAAGGAGGGGGACCGCTGGTGCCTTTGTCTTTCAAGATGGGTCGAGGCCCATGATTCTGACATGGCACCTCAAGTGGTACTGGAATCCACTCATGAGTCAGCCCTTGATATGGTTGACTTGAAAACACTGAAAGAATACGCTTACAAACCCGAATAATTAGTGGTGTAGTTCCTTTCGGGGATCATCATCAGTTCCCCATTGAATTGCAAATTCCTTGGTTTTCTCGTACATTTCTTCGAATGAGTCCCACACATAGAGTATTGGTTGGTACTTGGTAACATCATAAGGATGCGTTTCCATTTCTTCGAAGTTTGGTGTACGGTATTCGATTTTTGGGTCACAGACGCAGGCTTCATTCGCACCACATCCTGCCCCAGCAGTACAAGCATGTTCCATTTCCCCAAAAGAAGAAAGTAAACCCGGGCCAACAGCTTTGATTTCTCCATTTTCTCTACATGCACCAAATTCCAGTACAAACCAGTAGATGGTACCCAACTTCTTGATGGCTTCCTCACTTTCGGTCCGCATGTCAGCCTCTCCGAACAGGATGTTCAGTTCGGCCCATTCAGGTACACCGAGCATTGCGGTATGTCCTACCAATTCGTGTACAACATCAGGTTCTGGAGTGTAGAACGGTCTGGATGAGTGTCTGATGTACTGGGTCGAAAGGAAGACCTTGTTGGCCAGCGCGGAATGGAAGGTCTTGGGATGTACCAGTCCGCCGACCGGTTCCTGCCTGAATCCCGTCATTTCCTGTAGTTTCTCACTTACTTCCTGAAGTTGCGGAATCTTGTCATCAGGAAGCCCTAGTTTTCTTGCATTGTCCAGATACTGGCGGCATGCATATTTTTCATGGACTGGACTTATGCGCTCCATTATCGCCGCCCAGACCGCGTCTTCATCCTCGGAATAGGGGGCATGAGGAATCTTTGTGGTCCTTCTCGCTTCCATGGACATATCATTCCATTCCATGGCAATCTTGGCGATCTCGTTCCTTCGGTCCCGGTATCCCTCATCCTGGAATCCTGGATGGTCGGGGTCAAGTTCAACGAAAACGTTCCCGCCGACTATCTTTACGGCAGAGTTCGCCTCGTCTGTTTGTTCACTAACTCCTTCATCAGGTCCATGCATAGAATATCTCTATCTACCCAATTGCAGCAGATAATAAATGCATTGGTGTAGTGAAATTATTTATACATGGAGGTGAACCCTTGAATATGGATACAGAGTCTGAGGATAGAACCCTAATGACAATAATGGTATTGTCAGTTCTGGGTTTGATAGATTCCTTGTATCTGACCTATCTTCACTCACTTGTTGCAGGAGGAGGAGGATGCCCAACCCAGAATCTTCCCGGACTTGATTGTGGAGAGGTTCTGGCTAGCGAGCAAGCCGAATTACTTGGCCTACCTGTCGCTTGGTTTGGAGTTCTTGGTTTCATCGTTCTATTCTCATTGGCCCTGGATCGTTACTTGAATATGGATCTGGAAAGGACACGTTACAATGTCATTCTTCTCCCGTTGATAGGGCTGTCCGGAAGCGCTTTTGGTGGCTACCTGACGTACGCTGAAGCTTTTATCATCCACCAGTGGTGCCCATTCTGTCTTACTGCCTTTGCCCTGACATTGGGAGCGACATTTTTCGCTTTAAGGACGTATGGCGCAGAACTCAAGAACTTCATAGGAGGAAACGATGGCATCTAAGCGAAGGCGCAAACTGGAACGGAAGGCATCGAGATCAATCGATCAGAAGATGCAAGTCAGACGTGATAATTTCAATGAGAATCTGTGGAGATTTGGACCTCCAGTTCTTGTCTTATTGATTCTTCTGGGTGTTATATTCTTTGTTTTTATCTATGAACCGGGCAACCCTCGACCCGAGGAATGGACACTTGAGGAAGCTGACACGGGAGTAATTTATTCATCTAAGGATTATTATTATGATGATCAGCTGACTATGGTCGAGTTTTTCCAGTCACAGTGTGGACATTGTCAGAATCAGGCCCCTATACTGAAAGAGATAAACGATAATTACATGGACGATACAAGCGAGAATTATTCAGCCCATTTCAATATGTTTTCAATCGGTGGATACAAAGTGGGAAGTAATACGGATAGTAAGAGCAATGTAGCCTCGTTTAAATTCCAGTATCATAATTCTCAATGGCCTCATTTGTACGATTCCACGGGTGACCTGATGAGAGATTACAAATTCAACTCCTACCCCTCTATGGTTTTGGTAAAGAATAACGAAATAGTTTACCAGCATAGTGGCGGACTAACATACGACCAGTTATCGGCTGAGATTGACAAGCATCTTTAATCACAAATATTTAATATCAGTATTCAATGGAAAATTATTATGACTAATCGTGGATTATTAATTCTGCTACTTTCCACACTTTTTGTCACTTCAGGCTGCCTTGATGGTCTGAATCAGCAGGATGATAAAAATTTCTGGGGAGAGGATTGTGAAGAGGTTGTAGACGCGAAATGTATTGCCGGACCAGCACCAGATTTTGCGTTGGTCGACCAGTTCAACAATCCAGTTAATATGTCTCACTTCGAGGGCAAGATCGTAGTTATCACATTTGTCTATACTCATTGTCCTGACGTATGTCCTGCCGTCACATATCAGATGAAAAAGTTGTCTGAGGAATTGGGCGATGACTATAATGAATCGGTTGTATTTCTCAGCGTTACGGTAGATCCTGAGCGAGATACTCCTGAAAGACTCGCTTCCTTCGCATCCGATTACGATGCCTCATGGCAGTTTTTGACATCCACAGACGATTCTCCAGTAGGCGATATGGCATCAGTTTGGTATGACTATGGTATAGAGGTCATGATTGACGAAGAAGCTTGTGGAGGCAATGGCCACCATATGGAAGACTACGAAGGCTGCCATTGCAATCCAGGTTACATGCAGAATCCCTGGAACATAGATGATTGTATCGAGGACCCAGACCATGACAAGAATGCCACTTTTGAAGAGGGTCTTGAATCAGATATAATCACGGCTCTCGATGTATGGTCAAGTGGCTTGGTTAATGATAGTCAGGCAATGGCGAGCATAGATATTCTGGTGTCCCAAGTATTTGGTTCAGAATGGGATTTAGTTGATATCAATGGTTCACAGCATTCATCTTCCACATATTATGAACAAAATCTGACCCTAATCGAGTTTTTCCATACCGACTGTTCACATTGCCAAAATCAGATTCCGGCATTGAAAGAATTCCATGCCGACCATTCTTCAAATATCAGTATAGTTTCTGTGGGAGGATATGGTCTTGGAGGTGATATCGACAATGTGAGCACCATCTATGACTTTACCATCGAACACAACACAACTTGGCCTTACCTGTATGATGAATCACACCAGTTGATGCAGATTTTTGGGATGAATAGTTATCCTAGTTGGGTATTACTTGAGGGCGATCAGATAGTTTCTCGTGCTTCCGGTTCCAAGAGTTATGAACAATTAGTGGGCTTGGTCGAGGATCGCTCTGAACCAGTAAATCTTAGTGAACAAATGAACCTGATACTGGAAAATCTAGAACACTGGGAGGCGAGTCACATGTCGGATGAAGAAATGATAGAAGTAATTGCCGCTGCCCTGAACTACGAGTTTGAGGAGGCGCCCGATGGAGACTACGGAGTCAGCCACTCAGCCAAACTTTACATTATAGATCGGGATGGAAATATGCGGGTGGTCTGGCGCGGATATGACTGGACCTATGCCTCAATTTATCATGATGTCGTGATGCTTCTTTAGTTTAGTAAGCCCCATATACCCGCTTTTTCTGCAAGTTTCATGACACTCCTAGCCTTTGGTGACAATGGTTTGGTTTTTTTCGACCATGATTTCAGTTACATAAGTATAATCTGTTCCTTCATCTCAATGTTCATTGGAATCGTAATGGCACAGTCAGGATTGGACAAAATATTCAATTGGGAAGGCGAACTCGAATTCATAACCGAGAAATTCTCTAAGACAGCTCTGTCCAATTTTTCCATAATGGGTCTTATTCAGGTCACGATTCTTGAAACGCTGTCAGGTTTGCTTTCTCTGTTTGGCTCTATCATGGTTTTGTTTTATGATGATGAATCATATGGGATAATCGGTCTAATCCTAGCAGCCGGTTCATTTAGTATTCTGATGGCAGGTCAGAGGATTTCAAAGGATTATGATGGAGCAGCCGCTCTGGTTTCTTATTTCCTTCTGACCATGATTGGTCTGTTTATGTATAGTAACTAGAAACCACAGATAGTTCGCAGGTCATCCACAGCGCCAGGTGACGTCAGTCCTACAGCTAAGAACAATACGATTAGGAAGAATACCGGAACCGCTGCGGTACGATTGACCAGCGGCGGATCCCATATCATATGCATAAAGAAGGAGCCGATGAACCATACTTTCACTGCAGCGATACCGAACAGGATAACCATCGTCACCTCGAATGAGAATTCTTGGAGAATGGCCATCACTTCAACTATGGTGAAGAATACCAACCATGCGAAAACTTTCATGAACCCTTGAATCGGGCTCTCACCAGCATGTAACCATCCTGGGAACGAGTGGTCGCCATGATGTTCGTTTTCGGTATCTTGTTCGTCTTTCATTTTTGCCTCAATACAGATAGAAGAATGGGAATACGAATACCCAAACTACGTCCACGTAGTGCCAGTATAGACCGAATAGTTCGATCGTATCGTGATATTTCTCATTGTAACCTTCCTTATTGGCCTTGGCAATCAGATATCCCAATGCCAGAAGTCCAACGAAAACGTGTGCCCCATGGATCCCTGTGGTAATGTAGAAAGTAGTCCCTTCCAGACTAGTATCCAGCCAGAATCCATGTTCGTACTTTGGAGCAACACAATGATGGCCTATATCCTGCCCGGCAGTGACACTACAATGGTCACCCCAGAAGTGGCCGTTTTTCATTTCCCACCATTCATATGCTTTGAGAATCAGGAAAAGAGTCCCCAGAAAGAATGTGGCTATCAAGTATCTGGTCGCCGCCTTGGAATTGTTGTTCCTAGCTGCATAAAGAGCAAGGACCACGGTCAGACTGCTCAGCAGCAGAGCAAACGTGTTTATCACTCCAAATATCAGATGAGAGCGTATAATATCAGCTGCAGGAACCCAACACGCCTCGAACTGTAGTCCACAATCAACTCCTATGGCTCCATAGTCCGGGAGGGCGGCCCTGTATCTCAGGTAAGCGCTCAGTAGGGTACTGAACACCATGACCTCGGTCAGAAGGAATATCCACATTCCGAACTTGCGTGTGGTTATGCTGGCCCAGAAGGGGTGATATCCTACAATCTCCACACCTTCCTCAGAATCCTGATCCCAATAGTCTTGCATCCACATCATGAATCCAGTAATCATCCCCGCAATTCCGAGAATGAAAACGAACCAGTAGCCAGTATCTCCTTCTTTATCTTCTCCACCGGCCGTTGCCATAATCAGCCCAAGGAACATCAGGGCGACAGCCACGCTGAATACGAGGGGTGCGGGAGTTCCATGATGTCCATGTTCTTCGCTCATTCGGCTTCCTCGGCCAATTTAAGAGTTGGAATCTCTTTGAAACTGTTATGTGGTGGTGGTGAGGATGTGGCCCATTCAAGCGACCAACCATCCCATGGGTTATCACCGGCTTCTTCACCATATTTGAAAGAATAAATGAGATTATAGACTAATATGATTTGAGCAATACCAAATACGAATGCACCTATGCTAATCAATTGATTTAATTCAGTGAGCGAACTATCATAGCTAGCATACCTTCGAGGCATGCCAGCTAGTCCTACATGATGCATGGGGTAGAATGCTACATTGAAGGAGATAAAAGATAAGGTGAAATGAAGCAATCCTAATTTTTCACTCAACATCTTTCCAATCATTTTAGGGTACCAATAGTAAACTCCAGCTAGAAATGCAAACAATACGCCACCTACTGCAACATAATGGAGGTGTCCAATCACAAAATAGGTGTCATGAAGTGCAATATCTAATGGAAGCATGGCAAGTATCACTCCCGTGATTCCACCTATTGTAAAAGTAAGGATGGTACCCAGAGCGAAGAGCATGGGGGTCTTAGTTACTATAGAACCACCAGTCATTGTAGCCAGCCAATTGAAAATTTTGATTCCTGTGGGTACTCCCACAAGCATAGTTGTTAGCATTACAGCAAATCTGAAAAACGGATCTGCGCCACTTGTGAACATGTGGTGGCCGTAGACAACGAACGAGATAATCCCAATACTAGCCATTGCATATACCATTGAAGTGTAACCAAAGATTGGTCTTCGGGAGAATGTAGATGTAACCTCAGAGAGAATGCCAAAAGCAGGTAGAATCAAGATGTAAACCTCAGGATGTCCGAAGTACCAGAACAAGTGCTGCCATAACACAGCATCACCACCCGCACTAATATCGAAGTAAAGAGTTCCAAATGTCCTGTCGGCCATCAGAAGAATAAGTGCTACTGTGAAAACAGGAATGGATAATAGTAGTAAGAATACAGTAATGAACATCGACCACGTGTAGAGTGGCATTTTCATGAACGTCACACCTGGGGCTCTCATTCTTAATATAGTGGTTAGGAAATTAATCGCTGTCAACGTAGATGATGCGCCCAGCATTATCTGTCCAGCGACCCAGAAATCCGTTCCTGGTTTGGTGGCAGTATCACCAGAGGAGTACGGAGCATAGCCAGTCCACCCTACATCTCCAGCACCGCCTGTGAAATAACCTGCATAAATCAATAGACCGCCTGTTGGCAGGAGCCAGTAACTCAATGCATTAAGTCTGGGGAAGGCCAGATCTCTTGCTCCTATCTGAAGAGGGACGAGATAGTTTGCAAATCCAAAGATAATGGGCATGGCAGCCATGAATATCATGGTGGTCCCGTGCATGGTGAAAGTGGAATTGTATTCCTGATCAGTCATGAAGTCATTGTCAGCTTCGAAAAGCTGTACACGGAGTAGTAGAGCTAGAAAACCTGCGATAAAGAGAAAGATAAAGCCAGTGGATATGTATAATAGTCCGATGTATTTGTGATCAGTTGTAGTTAACCAAGGATAGATAGCCTTCCAAGCGTCTCTCAGGACTTCTTCAAATGCTTGTTCATTTGTTACCATCCGATTTCCAATGACTACAACTCCCAAAGTTACAGCAAGGATTGTGAAGGCATAGATCATCTTCTGAGGAGTTGTTAATTCGACATGTTTATCAGAGATAGCAACAGCATTTACTCCCATGAGATCAAAACTGCCTGAATTCCAGCGGTCTGCATTGCTCGCTCCTCCATCTCCGTTAACAGAATTTCCGTATGCCGTGAACGTGACAATCACATCATCTCTGTCTGGGGCAGTCCAACTAAAGTTCCATCCTCTGTAATCATTTCCTTCAGTGGTATGCGTTAAGTGTGTTTTATCAAATGGTTTTTGTACGCTAGTATCGTTTTCAAGCGGTTCTAGTATACCATGAGTTGCCGTGACAAAGAATCCACCATAATTTTCACCCCTTACGCCATCATTTGGTCCTCCGCTTATGTTCAATGTTAGCGTATAGGTCCCTCCAGCAGTAAAATTTTCTGGAAGTGTTAGTTCGATACTGACACTAGTTGTGACCTCTGGACCGTGACAGCTACAGCCGTTCGCTTCTACTGTACTGGTAGTCGAACCAGTA
This sequence comes from Euryarchaeota archaeon UBA136, assembly GCA_002506485.1. Lineage (GTDB taxonomy): Archaea > Thermoplasmatota > Poseidoniia > MGIII > CG-Epi1 > CG-Epi1. The sequence continues at coordinate 22,436 of DAXQ01000004.1, forward strand.
ATGCCTGAAGATAACGCATCACCCGTTGGAAAAGCAGATAATGCCACCAGAATGGATATCAGAAATCCGACACTCAGAATCTTGAGACTCTTATTGTTCATTAAGCCTCCGTGATATAGATATTAGCCAGCATTCTGGAATGGCTTTCTCCACAATATTCAGCACAGTACAAATTGTATTCTCCAGGATCGACTTGACCTGTATCTATCCAGACCAACGTCTCAATATTTGGTACAGCGTCATGCTTGACACCAATTTCAGGAATGTAAAATGCGTGTAGGACATCATTGCTGTTGATATTAAAGCGCACCATACTATCATGCGGAAGCTCTAGACAGTCGTACGTAGTTATTTCGTTTTGCTGGCGAACGCCTGCTTCGTTCAATTCTCCGCATTTGGTAAAGTCTTCTGGAACTTCGTAATCATTGGGAAAATCGAAAGTCCACTGCCACTGGACTGCTGTTACTTCGATAACGATGTCAACATCATCTTCTTCGGGTATGTCCCACAAATAATCTAAGGGTGCCAGTGAAATAAACGTTAACCATATCGCTAGAATCAGGGGCGCAATTGTCCAGGCTAATTCTATTTTAGCATCCCCTCTTTCATGAGGGAAAACACCTGCTTTCAGAGAATCTTTATGTTCAGGGTCACCTTCCTTGTGTCTGAAGTAGATTAGATTGTACGCCATCCACACAAAGACTATCAGTCCGACAATTAGGGACCATATGAAAACTTGCCAAACCAATCCGCCATATCCACCGCTAGTCCCACCAAAATCTTCCCAAAGAGCAGGGGTTTCAAAGTAAATCAGGTCATTAATCATTGACATTTTGTTACCTCAAGAAAGTACGGTATTTTCTGCATTTAAGATGGGTTTATAAAGATACAATCCATCGGATTTTTTACGATAAGAATTGACTTAGGTTGATGTAATTCATCTCGTCTACAATCACTGTGATGAATAGCATATACAGATATACGTTTGAATATTTGAATAGTTCCCAGGCATCATCTTCCTTCTTGCTGTTAAGGAGCACCCATGATTTGTAGACAAAGTATCCAGTTAGAGTCAGACCAATTATCAGGAAGAGTAATCCTAGTTCTCCTAAAACAATCATTGCTAAGTTTACAATAGTCAGTAAAATCGAATATCCCATTATGTGTCTTCTGGTAACGTCCTCACCTTTGACGACAGGTAGCATTGGAACGCCTGCCTGACCGTAATCTTTTCTCTTGGAGAGTGTCAGTGCCCAGAAGTGAGGAGGTGTCCAGACGAATATGACTGCTACCATGAGCCAGGGTAAAACAGAGTAAGCATCACCAGATGCAGCAGCCCATCCGATAAGTGGTGGCGTTGACCCAGAGATTCCTCCAATCACTATGTTCTGGGGCGTTCTCCGTTTGAGCATCATTGTATAAATACATACATAAAAAAAGGCACTAAAAGCAGTAATCAGACCTGCTTCCGTATTGGCTAACCTGGTCACAACTCCAATCCCCAATAGACATACTGTTAATCCAAAGCCCAGAGCATGATTTGGAGATATGTGGCCTGAGGGAATAGGTCTATTTTCAGTTCTTTTCATAAGAGGATCAAGATCCCTTTCGTACCACATATTGATGGCCATCGACCCACCACTCGCTAAAGAGCCGCCAAACAGCACTATGAAACAGGACCACAGACTATCCATGTAGTCTCTTCCTCGGTCGTAGCCTTCTCTAAGATCGTAGGTCAAAACACCGCAGACGGCGGTTGCCTGAAGCAACAAGACTACACGAGGCTTCATCAAAATTGCATATATCCTGATTAGGGAGGGCCTGTTTTCTGCCATTTCGCTCATTTTCACGCCGTACGTAACAGTCCAGTTAAGATGTCATGAAAAAGATAACAGTAACATTGTTACGGTAGCGCTTATTTAGTAGAAGATAAACTGGATTCCATGGCACTATTGTCCTATACAGTCTACAAGCTGATGCACATTTTCGGTGCATTTCTGATAGTCGCAGTCTATGCTGCGTTAGGTTTGTGGGCCATGAATGAACGTTCTCTTGAAGAGAACAAGTATGAAAAGCTTGGATTAGCAGCGCACGGGATAGGCTTGCTGTTGGTTGTTTTGGCAGGATTCGGAATGCTCGCCAGTTTGTACCCGGAAGACTCTCTGATGAGTTTTGGTTGGGTACATGTCAAGCTAACTCTGTGGTTGATGTTGGGCGGAGGAATCACCTTATTGAGGAAAAAACCAGAACATGCCTCAACAATACTCCTAGTAGCCCTGTTGGTCACTACTCTGGCGGCAGCCATTGGGGTCAATCACTATTCGTGGTTTGGCAACTGAAACGAGCCTTACAATTCCAAAAATCACGCGTTCTTGACGGAGAACAGGCAATGGTCGTGACCAGTTCCGTGACACACAAATTCCCTAACTTTCCATTTCTTCCCGGTTCTTTTACTAAGAATGGCCTCCATAATGCCCTCGTCCATGGCGCATAGAGGTCTCCCTACATCCGGAACCCCTCTACAGTCATAATTACTTTCGATTCTGATAACCAGTGGCCTCTTTTTCTGAATTTCCAGAGTTCCCATGTCATTTTCGGCCCAGAATTTAGCGATCACATTTAGTGTCTCAAGCATCTCACCATTGGTATTACCTAGTTCTTTCGAGATTTGATTTCCTATATCATGTCCAGTTTCCCTGAGCATTTCATCCAGAGAGAGACCCCATGACTCAATCACATATCTAAGAGATTTATTGATGTTTTCCATCAGGTTTCCATTGCTTTCTAGACCTGTGCCAATTACTTTACGCATATGAGTCTTCAATTGCGTAGCAGGTTTTCCACCAGTTGCAACTAGTTCCCCTGTGAGGGTATAGATTTTCCTGCGACTGTCATTGACATCAACTTGAGAATTAATCATCCTCAAAGCCTCCAATTCCAGAAGATGCCTGGCAGTTGTTGATTGTGAACGCTGTATATTTTCCATTACTTCCTTTTGGGTCCTGCCTCTCTCCGTCAGTAAACTTAGAATCTGTTTCTTGATAGGACTAGAAATAGGCGTCAAACCTTCGGACGTCGAATAGAGGTGGAAGTTGTTCACAATGAACCACTTCATCCAAATCTATTTATAGCTATCTATACCTCACAACGTATCAATACGATGTATTGCATACAAATAGGTGGAAAATGTTTGGCGATGTAAATGTAGATGGTGAGGTTCACGGTAGCATTCAGCCTTTCCTGAGTGCTCTGGGCATTGCCCTCTTGTTAGCTGGTCTACTAATTTGGCCCCTTCTCCCAGTTGGTCTGGTTCTGGTTGTGTATTCTCTTTGGAATTGGATTAGCGAAGAAGTAAATTTATGGCCTGAAAGATCAAGCATTACTACTGGGACATATCCTGCCACGGTAATAATAATAATCGCAGAGGCTTTGCTCTTTGGTGCATTCTTTGTTTTCTGGTTTTGGGCAAAGTGGCATACGTTATATTGGGATTCAGTACAATCTGACTTCAGTGAAGAAGTACTAGCGGGCAGGTCGTGGCCTCTTCAGGGAGTAGATTTCAATCTAGGTTTTGTTGCTTTCAACTCTCTTTTGTTATTTGTGAGTGCATATACAGCTAATCAATACCTAAAATCTACGGAAAGTTCTTGGTTACAGGCTACAATTGTTTTAGGCCTTCTTTTCCTTCTGGGTCAGGGTTATGAATATTACAATTTGTATATCGAGGGTCTAGATCAAACATCTAGTTTTGGGACGGCTTTTTTTGCACTCACGGGAATTCATGGTTTACATGTTCTCATTGGTATTGTTGCTCTTTCCATATTATTTTGGCTTGTAAGATCTGATAATTTGAGTAAAACATCACAACTTCCCGAAAGTATCGTGTTGTATTGGCACTTTGTAGATGTAATTTGGGTTCTGATTCTGCTAGTAGTTTATTTGGAGGTAATTTAATGAAAATAAATACAATTAGACTTTTTGGATTGTTAGCTGCAGTTTTTGCGTTAGTTTTTTCCAATAATGCTTTAGCTTGTGCATCCTGTATCGAAACAGGAACAACAGGTGTCCACGCAGAAAAATATGATCAATTGATGGGCTGGTACCTCTTGATAGGGGGCATAGTCTCACTTCTGGTCTACGCTTGGTTCACTTGGTTATTGTATAAATTCAGGGCAAGTGAGGGTTCCCAGGATCCCGAAGACGCTCCAAAATTAGGGGAAATACCAAAACACAGAGGAGATCCGAAATGGACTTGGTTTGTGACGGTTGCTATATTTGCGATACTTATGGGTCTGACGGCCGGAACCATCAACATGGTTGAGTTTTATGAGAATCCAGAAGAAGGTTGGGGCGATGGACCTTTAACTGTTCAAGTTACAGCACATAGGTATTATTGGGAATTCGAATATCCTAACGGCAACAAAACCTATGACAATCTAATTGTTCCGATTAATACGATTGTTATTTTGGAAGTAACAACTGATGATGTATGGCATAATTTTGCTGTTCCTTCCTTGCGGTTGAAGATAGATGCAATACCGCATCAGACTAATGTAATCTGGTTTGACGCTCCTGATGTAGGTGAATATCCCATATCTTGCATGGAATTGTGCGGTAGTGATCATACAGATATGACTGGAAATTTGATTCTGGTTGAACCGGAAGTATATGAAAATGGTATAGACGAGGACTTTGCATGAACATCTTAGAGAACAAAACCTTGAATCGCTGGCTTACAACGACTAACCATAAGGATGTAGGATTGATGTATTTCTTTGCTACTCTCCTCTTTGGATTTATTGGACTTCTACTTTCATTGCTGATAAGGATTCAACTTTATCAACCAAATAATGGGACTGCATGGTTAGACTGGGCACCAGGTGATGACGCGGGAGCGTTCTACAATTCAATGGTTACGATGCATGGAGCTGTAATGGTTCTATTCTTTGTTTCACCTCTATCATTCGCTTTTGCTAATTATGTCGTACCCCTTCAGATCGGGGCTAAAGATATGGCATTCCCAAGACTAAATGCCCTCAGTTTCTGGACATTCTTGTTTGGCGGGTTGGTTGCCGCTTCTGGTTTTGTGTTTGGTGGTGCAGCGGATGTTGGCTGGACATTTTATTCACCTTTGACATCACTTGAGTATAGTCCAGGCAATGGAGTAAATCTGGCTGGCGCAGGTCTGGTTTTGTTAATTATATCTGTAACTGCCTCGACGATTAATTTCATTGTAACTATATTATACCACAGGCAGAAGAATATGGACATTTGGGATATGCCTATGTTCACTTGGACAATGCTTTTCACAGTAATTCTGATGCTGACCATCTTTCCAATCCTTCTTGCAGCTCTCCTGATGTTAGTAGGTGATAGATTGTTTGAGACGGTTTTCTTCATTGATGAGAATAGGGGTTCAATATTGTGGGGCCATCTCTTTTGGTTCTTCGGTCATCCTGAGGTGTACGTAGTATTACTACCTGAACTCGGTATGCTGGCAGAGATTGTACCTGTATTCGCGAGAAAGCCTCTTTATGGAAAAAGATATATCATTTATTCCTTGATTGTGGGCACCGTCCTGAGCGTCATAGTCTGGGTTCATCACATGTTCATAACTGGAATCGATCCTCTTTTGCGAGAGGTCATGAGTGTGACTACCGAGTTAATTTCGATACCATTCGCGGTGATAATGATATGCCTGATTGCGACACTTTACGATGGCAAGATCACTTTTCCAACAGCAAATCTGTTTGCCCTAGGAGCCATTGGGATTTTTGTGATTGGTGGTGTGACGGGCGTCTTTTTGTCATCAGCAGCTATTGATTATCATCTTAGAGGGACATACTACCTAGTTGCACATTTCCACTATACACTGGGTGCAGTGACTTTAGGAGTTGTAGCGGCAGTATACTATTGGTATCCTCTTATGTTTGGCCGTATTTTGGACGAAAGATTAGGCAAATTACATTTTTGGGGGTCCTTTTTTGGAACAATATTGACGATGACTCCTCTTTTCTATCTGACTGACATGCCTCGTAGAATCTATGTTTATGGCGCAAACGAGCATGAATTAGTCTGGGGCGATTACCACTTTTGGGCAACAATAGGAGCTTTCGTAGTCTTCGTTGCACAGTTGATATTCTTGTACAACTTGATACGAAGTTATTCGCACGGTAGAGAAGCTGGTTCGAATCCTTGGAACGGTAGTACACAAGAATGGGGTAGTGAATAGTTGCCCCATTCATCTATTCCAAAAACTTGGATTCTGTTTCTCCTAGTCGCAGTCTCGGTTTTCTTTGTAACTCTTGCAGAGTCACGCAGTTCAGGGGTAGCCTATGACGATGCTAAGAACGGTTGTATTTGCCACAGTAGTTCAGCAACAAGTGATGTCACAATTTCCATATCAGACCTTCCTAGAAAATTTGAGGCCAGTGAGATTTACGATCTAAATATAACGCTCACAGGTGGCCCGGAGATAACCTCAGATTCTCAGAATCATGGTGGCTTTACCTTGACCAGTAGTATTGGCACACTCTCTTCCAAGGATGAATATACACAACTCATGGAGGACGGTTCTATAACTCACACTTCGGCAGGTAACAATCAACGAACATGGAAGGTCCAATGGACAGCACCCTCCGATGATTCCCAAAGTGTCGAATTCAAAGTAGGAGGCAATTCAGTTAATGGGGATGATGAACCAAATGAGCAAGATAAATGGAATAGTGCAGAAATAACTGTGAAAGGTGTTAACTATACTGATGGTTCTTCTTTATCATCAGTATCATTCTCAATGGTGATTTGTATTTTGATAATTGGAGCCATATCAAGAAGGCACCATGCCTGAGGATCCGATACCGCTCAAAGCCATACATCACATAGAATTGTGGGTCGGGAACGCCAAACAGGCAGCCTATTACTATCGCAAAGCCTTCGGTTTCTCACAAATAGCTTATTCAGGTCTGGAAACAGGAAACAGAGATAGTACTTCCTATGTTCTGGAACAGGGAAGTGTGAAACTGATGCTGACCACTCCACTACACAGTGGTAACGGGGTTGGTGAACACGTCAAGAAGCATGGGGATGGTGTGTATGACATAGCCTTCCACGTCGATGATGTTGATTCCTGCTTTGAAGAGGCCCTAAAACGGGGGGCCCGGTTTGCCATGACGCCTCATGACCTGACAGATTCCAATGGTACGGTGAGGAAGGCAGCGATCCATACATACGGGAATACTATTCATTCATTTATTTCCACGAATACCTACAGGGGCCATTTTCTTCCAAACTTTGAACCCAGAATCTATACTGAAGACCCTATAGGTCTCCGCTTCATAGATCACGTTGTCGGTAATGTTGATGTCGGTCAAATGGATAAGTGGGTAAATTTCTATTCC
>DAXQ01000089.1:0-2915 GCA_002506485.1 Euryarchaeota archaeon UBA136
GACGTCTTCCATTACAGGGCCATATTTCTTGACGAAATCCAGGAATTCACCCATCTCTGATACCATCCTCTGTGATTGAGACCAAAGCCTCATTCTCGGGTAGATGAGGGGAATCTACAAGTCTGCAGACACGCCTGCCTGCTTTTCCTCTTCTGAGATAGATTCGGAACTTTGAGGTATGCCCTACTATATTGCCACCAATTGGTTTGGTAGGATCGCCAAAGAAAGCTGCAGGATTCGAAGACACTTGATTTGTTACTACAACCGCAGCATTATGCAAATCTCCAAAACGAGCTAATGCCGACATATGGGCGTTGATTTTACCCTGTCTTTCGGCAAGCGTTCCTCTCCCAATATATTCTGCACGGAAAGCACCTGTTAACGAATCAACAGCTAACATTTTGATTGGTTTTTCTTTAGCTATTTCTTTGACTTTTTTAACCATCAACATTTGTTGATGGGAATTATACGCCCGTCCGACATGTATTTTGCTTAAAACTTCATCAGGATCTAATTCCAATGCTTTTGCCATAGAAATTATTCTTTCAGGCCTGAAAGTGTTTTCAGTATCAATGATTGCAACTTCTCCACCCAAACCACCTTGTTCAACAGGAAGTTGTGCATTAACAGCTAATTGGAGCATAAATTGAGTTTTTCCAGAACCGTATTGTCCATAAAATTCAGTGATAGATTGAGTTTCTACTCCCCCTCCTAACAATTCATCAAAAGTGCTGGATGAAGTGGTAAGTTTCCCAACGGTTGCCCGCTTTTCCATTAGTTCAGTACCAGTAAGGAAAGAACCAATCTTGGCATTCTTACCGGCTTCTTTTATGTATTTAGCACAGGACTCTTGTCCAATACCAGTCGCGTCTGAAAGTTGTCCAGGAGATTGTGTTCCTATCTCTTCCAAAGTACTATATCCTGCTTCTCTAAATTTTTCAGCGATAGCAGGACCTACGCCAGTCAGGTCTTCTATATTTTGTATTTTTACTTCACTCATTCTAGGCCTCCTTGTAGTGATTGAATCTAGGTTGGAAGATCAGTCCCTGATCCGACAATGAATCAAGAATCTCGTCGAGCATTGGACCATCTACTCCATCCTTCAATGCAGCACTTCCTAGATCATCATAGTATATCCCGTCACCCTCATCCATTTCTTTAATCAATGTCATGACCTTTGTTTCATTATCATTAGAATCTCCTTTTTCCGGAGTCTCTTCAACAGTTTCCTTGACTTCAGGAATCTCAGTTTCGGGTGCTGCACTGGCAGGTTCGAATTCTCCAGTGAAATTCTTTGTTTCGGGCAGGTCACCACCAGCTAGTTTGGTCAGGCAGTCATACAACAAGGCCGCATAATTTTCGACCGCAACCGTTGGATAGAATCCTTTTGATAGTTCCAACCCATTCATTTCACGAATCGTCAGGTTAGCTCGCTTGAGAGCATCTTCATCTTTTTCAAAGGCCTTGTTCGCATTTATGCGCCGCATCAGATGATCACAAGCTTTGATTGCCCAGTGATTTACTTCATCCATAGAGACGGCCCGAATATTCTCGGGTTGAACGCTGACATAGGTTCTTTCACTGTCTTCGGGAGTTCTGGCCCGGGCCTTTCCGACACAGAGTACAGGAACTCCGATTTCCAGTTTCGAGAGCGCCACTGCACCTTCAGGATTGTACTGTCCTGCCTGCAGATAGTAGAAGTCCCCATTGGGATCTATTACCCGGGCAGTGTAGAAGGGGTCATCTTCGCTTCCCCGATTTTCAATCTGGTCCAACACCCCTCCAATCAGGACGCGAGAGAGTTTGGCCCCGATTTCGGATATCAGGTAAGTAGGCGAATACTCGCGGTTTTCTACGTGTTTCTCTATGGCTGCTGATAATTCCTTGGCCAATACCAGAACACCAGGTTCTCTTCTTTGAGCCATTTAGCCCTCCAAGGCAGCGAGGAATTGGCGGGCCACATTGGGCACATCAATTTCAGCCGTCGGGTCACAACTTCTTGCGAAGAAAGACAATCCATATTCATCGGACCTTGCAAATCCCCTCAATCTTAGAGGTTTGAGAACCAGCGCATCCTCAATTTCCTCCATCAGGGCTTCGGATCCGAAGTTTTCTTTAACAAATTCTAGGCATGAGTCAAGATCCCTTCCCAAGACCTTCTCAGTAATTTCCCGGTTGAGATATGCTGTACAGGAACCTGAACCATCATCGAATATCAGCCTGATCCTAAGGTCCGGAACGGCATTTTTGCGGTCATCACCGTTTCGGAGAGGTCGGTTGGTATCCTTGTCCCGGAATATCAATCCACTGCCCTCACGTACGGTTAGTACATGCCCTTCAACCACAGCATCTGATGCCCCATTACGTTCATCCAGCTGTGCCAGGGTGTATTGGACACCATCTGCATAGTCTTCCAGTGCAGGTAGTTCTTCACCATCTATCTCAGTGAATTTGGTATATTCTCCGAATTGTAGGTCAGGTCCATTGAATTCCTTCACGTACGCGTTTTCTACATTGTACGCTTTACCTGCGACGAGGTTATGATCTTCCCATGAGGTAAATCTGCAAGTTCCACTTTTGTCTCCTGCATTCCCTCCAAAGATTGTCTTGGGCTCACCTTTTACAGTTATCTTGCGTGTTTCCACGTCGAGAATTCTCAGTTTCACGGAAACATTTGACATTCCGGGCTTAAGGTTTACCAAGTCCAGTTCTTCACCAGGTTGGTTCATCGTGCGCTTTACCACACCGATATCCAAATTGGCCAATTCCTTATCCTGGATTGGTTTCACGACACAGCGATCGCCCATGTTCACAGTAATGACATCGTTCCAGCTTTTGGTGTAGGCATTGTTGACCTCTATGACATCACCGGGTTGCAGATCAAAGCTCTCATTCCAGTAGGTGTACCTCAGGCG
>DAXQ01000089.1:3242-3387 GCA_002506485.1 Euryarchaeota archaeon UBA136
CTGGTAGCGTCACCAATCTCACCTTCGAAAATCACTTTCTGTGTGCCTTCCTTGGTAGTTATTTCCTTGCGGTACACGGAGACCAGTTTGGCCTTGAAATTGACACTGTTCTCCCCGGTTCCGATCTGGGCGAGCAGTTTTTCAG
>DAXQ01000005.1 GCA_002506485.1 Euryarchaeota archaeon UBA136
AGTCTGATTGAGATAAACCAATTGCAAAACAAAATACAAAATAAAAGGCGTTAAGGCCACTACTGAGAGATACTGTGCGTTCCTGTCGGATTCTTTAGGATTGAAACTTCCACTCTTTAGATAGTAAACACCACTAAAGACTACTGATGAAAATAAAACGGGCAGCCAGAAACTTAGAGTGTCAATGGCTGGATTAGTTAGGGCAAAGATCCAATCATAGAATTGTGGAACTCCATTGGCCCCATCCTGAAGTAAAAGTAATGCTTGTCTAAGAAAATTTACGCATAAACGGTAATAAAAATAAATAAAGATTATAAGAAGCCAATTGTTGAATAAGAAATCCCTAATATGAAATAACAGTTTGTCAGGTTGCTTTCCAACCTCAGTCACATAATCTCGAAAACGACCAATGTACGACATTAAATATCAAACTCATAATGACCACCCCGAAAGGGGGATTTAACACGGGAGGGCCCCCCCAGGATGAACCCAGGGGGACTTGCGTCCTCATCTAACTTACTAATAGTATGCTAGTGAGAAAATTTACCTCATTGGAGGTGCGTACTGAAGTCCGCCTTCCCAATAAGGTGCGTTTTGACTTCCTGCACGATCAATCAGACAGTCGCCTGAAGAATCGAAAGTACAGAAAGATTCTGTGTATGCTTCTTCGTAGTTACCTACTGCTGCCAAGACACTTTGCATCCAGGTTGCTGAAAGCGGGTTTGCCTCAGTACCAAGACCCAGGTTGTTGTTTAACAATCGGTCATTTGCTGGTATCGACATGTTTGCATCAGCATAGTTTGCGCTGGTTATACCAAGTTCCTCTGCAGTCAACATACCAAACCATACCCAAGTTACTACATCGTTCCAGTCATCATCGTTATCACGAGTGGCTGCAGCGAGTGGTTCTTTGGATAGAAGTTCAGGCATGATTGCCGAGTTTGGAACTGCGGCTGTGTCCAGACCGAATTTCTGTGCGACCATAGCTGACATATCTCCGGTCCATGCATCACATGATCCATCTTCGAACTGTGCTTTAGCTGTAGCGGCATCATCGGAATTTACTGCAGTGTATTCCATGCCATTAACGGCAAAGTAGTCTGCAATATTTCCTTCAGTCGTGGTACCAATTCCGACACATATCTTTGCTCCATCCAACTCTAGTGCAGATGTTGGAGCTGTCGCATATGCATCTGTATTGACCAGAATTCCCTGACCGTCATAGAAATTGATTCCTGCGAAGTCGGCGTTCAGATCTGCGTCACGGCTGGTTGTCCAGGTCGTGGTTCTGATCAGAACATCGATTTCCTCAGAAGCCAAAAGTTCGAAGCGGTTTGATCCAGTTGCCAATACGTATTCAATGGTATCAACACCTATTGCGGCTGCAACGGCTTTACAGTATTCGATATCAAGACCAGTGTATGTTCCATCTGCTTCCAGATATCCCATACCATACTGTGAGTCCTTTACACCACATTTCAACGAACCGCGTGCTATGACTGTGTCAAGCGTGCTTGTGCTTTCGGTTCCTACGGGGTCAACTGTGTCATCAGTATCATCTCCGTCGTCGCTAACGCAGCCCGTAAAGGCAACACTAGCCATCATAAGCATTACTATTAGTGCGTAGATTTGCTTCATATACGTCTGATGACGAAAGGACGATATATAATACTAACTCTTTTTCACGAGGATACTATATACGATATTTAACATATCTAAATCATGCGATTGACGAAGTCCTTAATCCGGTCCCTTATCTCGTCTCTTGCATTTATATATTCATCGTCAGAATTCGGATCGGTGATTGGCCAGTGTTCCCTTACGCACTTCTCAGGCCAAATCATCGTAACACAGGCCTCATTTGCTGAATCGCAAAGTGTGATTGCATAGTCTACTTTCTTCCAAGGCACGTCATCTAGATGTTTGGAAGTCTGATCCGATATATCCAGACCAATTTCCAGCATAGCTTTGACAGCTCTGGAACTAAGCCCTTCGGGGTTAGTACCGGCACTTAGAACTGTAAGCCCGGATTTCATATTTTTGAGCCATCCTTCGGCCATCTGGGAACGGGCTGCATTACCAGTGCAGACAAACAGTACTGATACCACTCAATACGATTAGCATCGTCTATAAAATATTGGAACTGGTACGTCTATTGTACTCTGTCCCACCTTATCTTTTTTTGTGGCAAATGGTAGTTCAGAACGGAATTTTAGCTTAGGCACCCCTGTGCAAAAACTTTAAAAGGTGGAACCAATAAGAACCCTACTTATGGTGTATCTAACAAAGAAGACTACACGAGGTCAACACTACTACTACCTCGTCAAGTCTTTCAAGTATGACAGACGCGTCGAAAAGGTCCAATTGTACCTCGGCTCAGAAGAGCCTAATGAGAGTGAATTAGAGCAATTGAAACTGAAGCACACCATAGAACTGGAATTAGCTGCGATTGAACGCATGGCGCTGATGTCATCCGAGACTTATAGAACTCCATATCTCAAGAAAGACGAGATACTGGGAATGGAACGAATGCGTTTCCTGAACCGGGCCCTACACCGAATACAGGATCCTCGTGAAAGAGCGCAAGAAGCTGCTCTGAACAGCATCCAGACCATAAGTGGCAACATGGCACTATCATCCAATCCATTACCCACTGACAATATCGAAGCCATCTTTGAACAGGACCGAGCTCCTCCTGGAGTTCCTCTTTCCAAGGTATTGGAAGCCCTAGCGCTGAGAAGATTACATGGCGAGATCTCGGAAAGAGTTGCAAGGCTTGACAAGAAAAATATATTGAAATTACACCTGGATCTGTTTGAAGGTACCGGTAAAGGTGGTGTCCTGAGAGAGGATTCAGCCAGCCTACCTGGTTCTGCATTCATGCCGCCTCCGGCAATCTTGGTGGAAGATGAATTGGAAGGTGTGTTGCAATGGTGGCATGACCCCTCCCCTCTGCATCCGTTCGAAAGAGCTGTGTTGTTCCATCACCGATTCCAACAGGTCAGGCCATTCGAATCAGGCAATGGTCTGGTTGGAAGACTGATTCTGGATGGAATGCTAATGCGCGCAGGACTCTCAGCGACCAAATGGAAGAAGGAAGACCGAACGGCCTACCTTTCAGGATTGGTCGCAGGAGATCGTGGGGACCGTACCAAATTAATTGAAACCTTCTGCAAAGCCTACCGGAATCAACATCGACCTACCATTGATGGTGACAAGGGGGCATTACGTATTTCACCTCAACAAGCTCAATTGGAGGCCTTCTGATTGAGGCTTCTCGAACTTGAGTTCGAGAATTTTAAATCCTTCAAAGGCCACGTTACCGTCCCCCTCGGACCCGGATTCACATGTATAACTGGACCTAACGGTTCAGGCAAATCCAACATAACTGATGCGATTCTTTTCATCCTTGGTTCCAGATCCACGAAGATGCTTAGGGCACGCAGACTGAAACAGCTGATTAATGGATATCAGGAAGGGAGCAAGAAGAAAACAGGGCCTAAATCATGCAGAGTGTCGATGGTCTTTGATAACAGTGACCGCTCTCTGGCAATCGAAAAGGATCAAGTCACCTTCACCAAAGGTATCCGGTTACGTGGCAAGGATACTGTAACCTACTATCAACTGGACGGAATCAAATCAACGGCTAGCGAATTCGATGCTCTATTCTCGAGAGCAGGACTTTACGCGACCGGCTACAACATCATTCAGCAGGGTGATGTCATTCAAACATCGTTGATGGGGGGGAGGGAAAGACGCCGCAAGATCGAGGATGTGGCTGGCATAACTGCGTATGATAATCGTCTTAGAAAGACCCGGAGTGCACGAAATTCAGTTGAAGCCGACCTGACACTCCTGAACGAACGAGCCAAGGAGGCCAAGCGAACTCTGAACCAACTTGAACGTGAAAAACAGGATGCAGAGAAACTGGAGAAAATAATCGAGGAGATAAAGGAAAATGAACTACTTCACAGATTCCGTATGGTCTTTGACCTAGAGGCGGAAATCGAATCTCGGCGAGAAATAGTGGACAAGTATACTGAGGAACTGGAAGAACTTGAGAAGGAACAATATCAGAGAAAACAGGATATTGAGGATAATCAAGAGAAATTCGAGGATGTGGAGAAGACCATCGCCGTCTCGGGGGGAGATAAGGCCCGTGAATTACAAGAGGAACTGGACAAGGTCAGAGTTGCACTGGCACTGGCTGAAAGAAATGCGGATGCGGCGCACAAGGACTTGCAGGAACTGGAAAAAGCAAGGAAATTACTGAGTCAGGACCACAAGAT
>DAXQ01000018.1 GCA_002506485.1 Euryarchaeota archaeon UBA136
TTACCGTTGGTAAGTCCGTTACCATTGGTGAGACCGTTACCGTTAGTTAACCCATTACCATTGGTGAACCCTTTGGCTACTCTTGATTTTTTACTATCAGTCATGAGAGGGTCCGCCTCACAAGGGGATTTATAATATTAACCTTTGCATCAGATAATTGGCGGGCACGGAGGGATTCGAACCCTCGACCTGCTGCTTAGGAGGCAGCCGCCATTCCTGGCTAGGCCACGTGCCCACTGATAGAATGTTATTCAGTGGTCCTTTTATCTTCTGGTGAAATCTTATATTTCTCTTTTTCTTCGTAGATCTTTCCCATTGCTGGAGGTTTAAGGTCATCTTCTAGATTCTCTATAAGTTGTGAATTCTCCAAAAGTTCAGGCAAAGGCCGCCCCTCTAACATTTCCTTGTGCTTTGATTCGATTTCACTAAATAGGATACTGTTAGGTAGACTATCAGGAGGTTTGAATTCTTCTACCAGGTTTTCTGGGAATTTACCCTGCTGGAAAGCTTCAAGGTTGGTCAATGTCTCAGGACTGATCTTTTTTGAATCTATCTCAGATTCGAATTCACTCTTTCTGGCGAATTCTCTCAGTTTGTCATCTTCCGTCTTCATCATTAATTTCAAGTTCTTATCCTAACACCAACTATTCCTTAATTATCCTTTCTACGGCGCTGAATGGATCAATGTCTCGCTTCATTATGCTGGTTGCCATTCTTTCAATCTTATCGCTGCCAACTTCGATTATTTTCCTATTGAATAGTTTCTGCCTAACCTGATTTTCCAAATCATACTTGAGTTTTCTAAGGCGTTGTTGCTGAAGTTTTTTCTTTCCTAGGTGGTTCCGATGATTCTTAATCTCATTCCACAATTTATCTATTCCTCCACTGCTTGTAGCTGTGGTGGCTACTATTGGAGGTAACCATTTTCCATGTTCACCTAGACTCAGCATCATTTGTAGTTCCTTGGAAAGTCTATCCGCGCCAGGTCTATCGCTCTTGTTCACAACCAGAATATCTCCAATTTCTAGGATTCCTGCTTTTTGGGCTTGGACTTCATCTCCCAATCCGGGGACTTCGATGACTACCGTTGTATCTGCAAGTTGTGCAATCTCTACATCCCCTTGTCCAGCACCAACTGTTTCTACTAGAGTGATATCGTTTTGAAGCAATTCTAGTGCATTTATCATGAATCTGGTCGTTGCTGCCAGACCTCCTAGATGCCCTCTGCTGGCCACCGAACGGATAAAGATTCCCGATTCGTGGGCGCTAGACATTCTCAATCTGTCACCTAGTACGGCCCCCCCTGAAAAGGGACTGGTTGGATCGACGGCCAGGACCCCGACCTTATGTCCCTGATCTATTGCCGTTCTTGCCAAAACATCAACGATTGTTGATTTTCCGGCACCAGGAGGTCCTGTGATTCCTATAATATATGATTTTCCGGTCAATTCCCAGATTTCCTTCAGTATTTGTTCTGCTTCTTTATCTTCGTCTTCAATTAAGGTTAATAATCTGGCTACGGCCCGTACATCGCCATTTCTCAAATTTCTAATTAGTTCAGTTTGATTCAATTTGCAATTCCATTGATGTAGTCTATTATTTCGGTTGTGGAGGATCCAGGTCCAAAGATTGCCTCAATCCCCATCTTCTTCCACTTCGGAATCTCTTCATTAGGAATGATCCCACCAGCAATTATTCGAATATCACCAACTCCTCTTTCTTTCAGAAGTTCTACTACTTTGGGAAAAATGTGACTATGGGCCCCAGAAAGTATACTCAGACCAATAAACTGTACATCTTCCTGTATAGCCGCTTCCACTATATCTTCAGGGCTTTGTCTTAATCCGGTGTAAATAACTTCCATACCGGCGTCCCGGAGGGCTCTGGCGATGACCTTTGCACCTCTGTCATGTCCATCGAGGCCGGGCTTAGCAATTAGGATTCTAATTTTTCCCTTCTTGCTCATAAATCAATCCACAAATCTGTCTATTTAACTATTTACGACGGCGGTTTGCCAATGCAGACACTCTGCTCGGCTTACCTTTGGGAGTGGATTTTTTCTTTTTCGGTTTTCTGGTTTCTCCTTTTTCTTTCTTAGATTTCTCTAACTTTTTCTTTGGACCGCCAAAGAATGATTTCAGTTTATCGGTGGCTGATTCCTTGGGTTCATCAGGGACCGCCATTGAACTTTGTTCTTCATCACTAGTTTTAGTTCCTTCATTAGCCCATTTCTCTTCGTTCAAGTCCACGTTGTCTGGTAAGCCTCTAGTGCTTCTAACACCTATTGTGAAGGACCCCAAGGTGAAGACTATCATCATTCCAAATATCAGGGGCTCTGCAACATTGATCTTCAGAGAAGGACCTAGTGCCAACGATAATATCACGAATAAACTTACAACCAGCCCAATAGCCCATCCTCCCCCTACAGTCAGTATGTATGTCAAATGCCAATTACTGGGCAATTCCTTGGCTCCAGCCCTTCCTGCAAGAAATGGAATTATAATTAGTGAAACCGGAATCCCCACAGGCAAAAAGATGAGAAAAACAAGTCCTCCTATCATCATCTTCAATGCACTATTCCGGGCGTTCAGATATTTTTCAATGGACATGTTTGCGTCTGTTTCCTGAAGGGTGTGGTGCCGCCGGCCGGGATCGAACCGGCGACCTCGGGATCTTCAGTCCCGCGCTCTCCCAACTGAGCTACAGCGGCTGATGGTTTCATTATGTGGCCCCATAAAACAATTAACTATGCAGAACAACTTTTATGCACCCCCCCTAAATCATTAATTGGTGATGAGGTCTGCCTAAGTTCACAGGAAGAGAATCAGCGCTTGTGGAAAAGTGCTATTTTTGCGAAAAAGA
>DAXQ01000069.1 GCA_002506485.1 Euryarchaeota archaeon UBA136
TAAACAAATTATTTTATAACCCACTCAGGTAAAGCATCACCCCGATACGGTCCGAGTACTGCTTTTCGGGAATTCACGATTAAAATGAGTAAAGGCACTGCAGCTCAAGGTAAACGCCAGAAGCAGACCCATATGATTTGTCGGAGATGTGGACGACATGCCTACCATCTGCGTAAGAAAAAATGCGCTTCCTGCGGTTTTGGAGATAGTGCAAAAGCCCGTGAATATAGCTGGGCCAAGACACACTGATGCCTCTCAGAGAGGCGTGTGGTGTTCTAGGCATAGCAAGTAAATCACCTATACTGGACTTGATGACTGTAGGACTGAGAGCTTTACAACACAGAGGACAGGAATCTGCAGGAATCACCGTCTATGACGGAGAACACCTGACCCAGAAAGGGATGGGACTGGTAAGTGAAGTTCTGAACGATTTTGGGGATGAATTTACCAATGGATTAACCGGAATCGGACACGTCAGATATTCTACAGCCGGTGGTTCATCAATGAAGAACGCTCAACCCATGACCGTATCATCGGTCAGTGGGGAACTGAGTATTGGCCACAACGGCAACGTTGCTAACCAAGATGCACTCAGACAGGAAAAGGAAAATGCTGGCTGGGCCTTCATGTCAGATACTGATTCGGAGATTATTGTCCGAATAATTGCTAACAACTTGTCCAAAAAGCACTCTATAATCAAATCCATCCAACTAACTATGGAAAGCTTGGTGGGAAGCTATTCGATTGTCCTGCTGCATCAGGACGAACTATATGCATTCAGGGATCCACTAGGAATAAAGCCCCTCTGTATAGGTGAGATAAGTGATGGAAACGTAGTTGCCTCCGAGAGTTCGGCAATCGAGATCATGGGGGGAAGAGTAATCAGAGACGTCGAACCTGGGGAGATTGTAACAATAAACGATGAGAACATAATATCACACATTGTTTCGAACTCAAAAGACAGAGCCTTTTGCATGTTCGAATATGTCTACTTTGCCAGACCTGATGCCAAAATAGATGGAATCCTCACTTATTCAGTTCGGCAGAGGATCGGGAGTGAACTGTGGGAAGAATCCCCTCTGGAAGGCGATGTGGTGGTACCTGTCCCAGATTCGGGGATTGCTTGTGCTCTTGGGTTCTCCGAAGCTTCCAATATACCTTACCGAGAAGGACTTATCAAAAACCGATACTTGCATCGATCCTTTATCCAGCCTGTAAATGAACAAAGGAAAGCCACGATAAACGAGAAATTGAATCCCATAAAGGAAATCGTGGAAGGAAAAAGGGTCATCCTGGTGGATGACTCCATTGTTAGAGGAAATACTTCAAAGAGAATTGTATCAAGGGTCAGAGAAGCGGGAGCCGAGGAAGTTCATATCAGGGTAGGATGTCCCCCCATAATCTCTCCTTGCTTCCTTGGAATTGATATGCCCAGTCGGGAAGAATTCGTGGCTCCAAATAGAACCACGGAGGAGATAACCAAGGAAATCGGGGCCGACTCAGTAGAATACATATCAATCCCGGGACTGGTCAAATGTATCGGTAAAGAAGAAAAGGACCTTTGTTTGGGATGTATAACTGAAAAATATCCTCTCCAAATAGACGGTGAAAAACAACGAGGGCAGGCAACCCTGGAAGAGTTTAAGGTCTAATCCCAGATAAAGTAAGTGTCGTTACCATATCTCAGTGCTGAAATCTTATCACCTTTCCAGTCCTTAGGCGAAATTGCCTCAACCGTTTGTAAAGTGAAAGGATCTAACAATAAATATTCCCGATCCCGATGGCTTATCGTTTGCACCTCAGAGAGATTGTCCAGTAACGGTATATTTCTCAGAGAATCTGTCTCAACTGTCTTTTGGGCAATGGATGGTATCAAACGTTTAAGATTGGCCTTGCGTCGATCTATACGGGTTACGCACCAAACTCCCTCATCCAGAAATAGATGGTCGCCAGTCTTAACATCTGGTAATCTCACTCCAAATGTATGCCTCAGTAAATCCCGCCCATCCTTGCGGCCTATCAATTTACTGGTCTCCGTCACCTGTCCCCCAAATTTAATCATCAGTTCTCTGGCCAACGAACGTCCTTTCTCCGTAGATGACAATTGAAAATCAAAACCTCCCCTGACAGTCCCGGCTTCAGGAGTGAATAACTCGGATGGACCTGAGTCAATTTCATTGTAGACCAAATCCACCGCAAGATCAAGTATTTCTTTCCTCTTGGTCCTGATTTGTAAGATTGATTCGTAATATCCTCCAGCCTGTCTTGAACAATTCTGGCAAACTTGAAATTTGACGTTGGTCTCTGATTTCAATAAACTGGAAAGAGCTACCTCTTGGAATACGCCTGTACAATTGACCTCTACCCGGAATCTATGGGGGTCCAGTTGATTCAAAGTTAGTTGAATCGCCTGCTTTTTGGTATCGGTATTCCAGTCGACGGAACTCTCGACAAAAGAGGACACTGCAGAATCGAGATCCTTAAACTCTGTCCAGGTCCCAGGAACCTTCAATGAAGAACATGATTTGCAGGCAACCATTCTCAGATTAACTGGGAGAGAAACCAGTTCTATGGTCTGGCGTACGCAGTCGTGGCAGATTCGAGACGCGAGAGGAGGCTCAGCACCACATCTTAGGCATACATTCACAAATGGTCCAAGGAGGGGGTATTTTGTGATTTATGCCTTTAGTAAACTTTTTCTTTATGGGTGTCTCTTTCCATTGGTTAATATGCGTAAATACGAGCCAAATGCAGAACTTACCAAACGTGCGCACATCTCAAGTATTGAAGATTACAGAAGAATGTATGATGATTCAATCAAGAACCCTGAAAGCTTCTGGGAAGGGCAGGCAGATAGGATTTCATGGTCCCAAAAATGGAATAAAGTGTGGGACTGGGATTTCGACGATGCGTATATAAAGTGGTTTGAGGGCGCAAAACTAAATGCATGCTACAATTGCATTGATAGGCATGTTGAAGATGGACACGGAGAGGAAAT
>DAXQ01000071.1 GCA_002506485.1 Euryarchaeota archaeon UBA136
TTGAATGATTGGATTGCCCTGCTTGTGGTCAAAACCTGAAAATTTAAGGGCTTTATTCTCAACCGTCACGTTACATAGATTCTTCAGTCTCAATTCAGTAGCCTTTTGAATTTCCTCTCCGGGAAGGTAGACTGTGTCTCCCGAATTTACTTTCTCTTCCCTCATACCCAGTTCCGAATTATCTGGATGCCAAGGCGCCTCTTTGGCCAGTGCACTTTCAGTTTCAATCTTGAACTCGACCGGATCTGGAACAAAGAACAACCGCCTGCTGACCGGGTCCACGAGATCCTTGTTCACGGCATTGAAATTCTGCCATGAGAACTTGATATCAACCTCCTTGATGCCTGCATTTTCCCAGTATTTCAAGAATGTTTTGGATTGGTAACCTCTCCGGGCCAGAGCCTTGAGCGTCGCTAGGCGACAATCGTCCCAACCACTGAACTCGTTCTTGGAGATTGACTCCCGTATATTGCTGGTCTTGAGATTGGTATCAGGAATGGATACCAGGCCATAATGAATATATTCTGGTTCATCCCAGCCCATGTACTTGTAAATCCATTTCTGCTTTAATGTATTATTCAGATGATCCTTGCCCCTCAATACATGAGTCACCCCCAGACGATAATCATCTATCGCGACCGCATAATTGTAAAGAGGCCAGAGACGGTATTTGTCTTTCTGTCTCGGATGTGGGGATTCGACAACCCGGAATGCCACGAAATCACGGAGAGCGGGATTGGGATCTTCCAGATCTGTCTTGATTACGACAATTCCCTCGCTACCTGATAACAGGGCCTCGAACTCATTAAGCTGGACATCGGAATCACGATTACGGTCAGGATGGGCCTCACTACGTTTTTTCAGGTCTCTCCAATGTTCCGCCTCGGAATTAGTGACGTAGGCACCTCCTTTGGATATGATTGTGCGCATATCATCATAGTAAGTTTCCATTCGGTCAGATTGGACCACAACCTCATCGGGATTGATTCCTAACCAGTCCATGTCTGACTGTATCATATCATAGGCTTCGGGGTCTATCGCATTCGGATTGGTATCTTCCAGGCGCAGGATTAGCTTGCCTCCGTATCTATTACGATAATAGTTATTCAGGGCCAACGCCCGGGTATGTCCCAGATGAAGTGGTCCGCTAGGGCCCGGTGCAAATCTCAAGACTACATTGTCACTGTTTTGAAGAGCGGGAAGCTCTTTCTCGATATTTTCCTTCGGTTTTTCTCTTTTCTCAGGTAGGAAAGGTTCCAGATCCTTCGGGTCCATCTGATTTACTTCCACAACGACCTCATCAATCAAGGGCATGACCTCTTTGGCCGAAGCGCGAAGTTCAGGGAATTTGGCCATGGCCTTCCCGATTACGCTCTTGGCTCTGGCCTCACCATACTGGGCGGCTTCTGCTAACGCCAACTCTAGCAACTTTTGCCTTAATTCTGACACAATGACGGAGAGAGAGGGGTGTTTAGGTCTTTTCAGCTGATTACACGGAAAACATTTTAATTAGGCCATGGGAATTAAAATCCCGTGAAGAAGGCGTTAATGATAGCTGCGTTGTTCATGACCGTAGGATGTATCGATATCCCGGCCATGAATGGATTGATAGATCGAATAATACCTGAGGAGGCCAAAAGCTACCAGGATATCGAGGTCTGGAGCGTGGAAGGCGACTTCGCACCAGATCCGGACCAGGATGATGGAACTCTCATCAAGGCTATCGAGGACATGCTGGAGAATCCTTTGCAATTTCAGCAGACCGCCCAGAACCTTACCTGGAAAAAATATGAACATACTTTTATGATTGAAAGTGAATGGAATGCCAGATTCGTAATGTTGCTCTTGAATGTGAATTATGATATTGCAGGCGGTACTGACCCTGGAGAAGGACCAGCGGGAACCCTGGACATCAGCATCAGGGACCCTAATGGAGGAGAGCATGGTGAAGGTTACGAAATGGTAACCTGGAATAACGGAATCAACGAAAGGCCGTATCTGCTTCCACCAATATATGGAATCTGGACAGTCGTGATCTCTGGCTCCGGACTCGAAGGAATGGGCTCAATTGCCTACTCGGGCGATTATGCCATGAAAGTAGAAAGTGAAAGACTAGTTTAGGCTATCAAATATCAGGATCAGACCAAGGGCCAGACAATAAGGCGTGAAATAGTGGAATTTCTGTTGTCTTATCAATTCCAGAAGGGCATTGACTGCAAAATAACTGGTTACTACCGAGGTAAGGAAACCCAAGGCCAATGGTAGAGATCCGACTTCGGCTACGGTCTCATCAATTTGTCCAATCTTTAGGAGGGTTGCACCCATGATTGCAGGTATGAACAAGAGGAAGGAGAATCGGGCGGCCTTGACGGGATCCATCCCTAATATCTTGGAAATTGCAATTGTGGAACCCGAACGGGAAACGCCGGGCAGAATGGCCAATCCCTGGAAAAATCCAATCACTAATGCGTTCTTGATGGGGAAATCATCTATTTTCTTGTCTCCAACATAGTCCTTGCTGAACCAGACTAGGATGCCAGTGAATATCAGACAACCTCCGACCAGATGCATTTCCGAGTAGAAATCACCTATTATCGTGCTATCAAAGGTGAAACCGATTACGGCTGTCGGGAATGATGCCACAATGATCATAGCTATCATTCTTTCATTACCCCTTAGATTATCACTCTGGAACTTCGTGACAAAACTTGGAACAGCCTCTACAATTTGGCGGATCTCATCTCGCATTATGTACAGGATCACGCAAAGGGAACCCAAGTGCAATATTATGTCGAAGAGAATTGGCGGTTCTTCCTCGAAATAAAATTGGAAAATCGCCAAGTGGCCACTGCTGCTGACCGGAAGCCACTCGGTTATGCCTTGCAGGACACCCAAAAGCACAGCTAACCACCATTCCATAATCACCCAATCGTCAGGTTTATTTAACAGACGGTTGGGTACAGGACAATGGCCGAGGCGAAGGTGCGCTGCACAACTTGCTACAATGTTTTCAATACGGCAAAGGAGGAAGGACAGGGGGTCACATGCCCCATGTGTGATTCCTCATTTACTGTCGAGAAAAAAACCTTTGTAGCCGACATAAAACAAAGCATAACCAAAGTGACCAAGGGAATAAGTGACTACGTAAAAGAAAAGACCGGAGCTGCCGAGGATGAAGGTGCCAGAATTTTTATGAAGATCAAAGGGAAAAAGTATGATCGTGAACTGATTGAGATAGCCCAGGAATTAACGGAGAAGGAAGAAGAAATAAAACTGGAAGGAAGTAAGAAACTGTTCCTTAAAATTAAGGATTATGATGACTATACGAATATCGAAAAGCGTACCGTAAGCTATATTCATAAAAAATTCAAATTCACTAGTGAGGCAAACCAATGGTTAAGAACCGAAATAAAAAGATGGGGCTCAACTAGGAAGAGGCACAAGGAAACCAAGGACCCTACCAGTTCGGAATTTAAGAGGAAAACAGTGGTTTCAGCGGTCTTTACCAACCTCAAGGACGCTTACAACTGGGACAATTTGAATAATCTGGGAGAGAAACCAAAAACGCCATCCCAGTGGGCAGGCGTACTGCTCTCAATTGTTTTTGTATTGGGAATATTATCAGGTGTAGCCTATGGACTGAAATGGAGCGATCAAGAAACCCAATGGGACAATGAGGGATTATGTGCAGTCCATGGTACTGTAATTGACGAATCTGGGAACTCCCTAGAAGGAGTCAAAGTCGAAATTGGTGACAAAAAAACATATACCAATGAGCAAGGTAAATATTACCTGTATGATTTAACCGGAGATGAAGCCAGATTGAATTTTGTTATGGAAGGATATGGAACCGTTGTCGTCTGGATGAATATCAGGGCCGATGGAACTAATATCATGGAGATTGAAATGAATGAGGGGGAAGAACAGACAAACTATGATTATCGGAAAAACGTTGCAAATCCCTGGCCACCAAATTATGCCCTGGCTCCCATATTTATGATTGCCTCGATAGTAGCCTTGATAGGCAGTTCAGCCGCCCTCCTCCACCAGAATTTCAGGATGGCTGTCCTAGGGTGCTTATTTGGTGTCCTGAGTTATGGGTTCCTGATTGGTAGTGTTCTATCTGTGGTTGCCCTCTCATTATTGCTGGTTGATAGAGAAAGGTTTGAAACACAGGAATAGATGTCCTCGTGGGAAGTAAGAAGAAAATGGGACCTATTGGGTAAATGGAACAAGACCTTTCTAGTGATACTTTGGGGCTGGACACTTCTGATT
>DAXQ01000026.1:0-431 GCA_002506485.1 Euryarchaeota archaeon UBA136
CAGATTAGTACAATGTAAAAGCTAGTGCCCGGCGAATAGCTTATTTCAGTTTGATAGCTGTATTCTCCCTCACCTTCTAGAGATACACACTCAGTTTCTCCCCATATTGCCGGATTACTCATCCAGCAGCCGTCTGCAATTTCTTGGTTCTCATCCAGAGTATGACTATCGGCGATTAAGGCATTATCAATCAGTGAAGTAAATATCAAGAGACTTGCCATGGAGGTTATTAGGGCAATAGAGAATACAGAAGCAAGCCAGATCCTGTATTTTTGTGCTCGGAAAGCTAGAAGTATAGTAAAAAAGCCTAGAAAGAGTGAGATTGAGAGTAGATTGTTCACAGTACCGAACAAGGACTGTCTGTAGTCACAATTATAGAATTTATCAACTTCGTCAGTACAACGTGAACTTTCGTAGCTTATAATCTCCCC
>DAXQ01000026.1:774-10131 GCA_002506485.1 Euryarchaeota archaeon UBA136
AATTCTTCCCAGTCAGCAATCTTGTCTTCCCTCTGGCCATATTCCATATGCTCCGAGTAATGTCTAGCCTCAAAGTCTATGCCATTTTGAGTTCCCTCTACATTAAACCAGGAAAATTCACCCACATAACCCAATGCAGCAAAAAGCAGGACTATGTAAGCAACACAAATTATTTGGGCCCCAAGGTCAGCTTCCTCGCTAAGTTTGCTGAATGAAAAACTAAAGCTACCGGATGATTCAGTCTGGATATTGTATTTCTTGTCCTTACCTAATTCAGCATAATCAATATCCTCTTCTATATCTCCGGATTTTTCTTGTTCAGTAAGTTTGCTGAAATCAAGATCATCATCTTCATAGAGTGCAGCTTTCAGTTTTTCCCTTTCCCAATAGATTGCAGTCCCAAGTAATGACAATACGGCAAACAGGATGTATTGTCCAAGATTGAATTTGGCTATTTTTTCAATGTAATCAACTTCTTCTTTCGTAATCTCCGAATCTATGCATCCGTCCTCATCAATGTCCCTCTCGCTCGCATCTTCTTCTGGGCACTTGTCCTTGTCGTTAGTTACCCCATCTCCATCGTCATCGGAGACAATGAATATTGGAGACTCATCATCTTCTGCATAGTAGGGGTAGATCGCAATCAGAAAAAAGGCAAATACGACAGCCATCAACGGTCCAAATCTCATCTATATTTCACAGACCCCATGACAGTATCTTTTTTTTGCAATTTGCTCATAGATATAGTCCAGAATGTCCATAATTAGAGGTAGGTGTGAAAGGGCCCAGATGGGTCTGGCCCACCATATTTTCTGGCTTAGATAGACCACCGCCTTGGCACCCCCATATACTTTTCGATTGTTCCCTATGACTTTCATCTCGGGTAGGTAATCGCCTTCTTTGATATTCAGTAATTTCATTACGGTGTGATTCTGTAATGGCCTGATTCTGCAATCCCTCTTTTCCAGAGATGGTTTGAAAGTATGAGCACCTGAAGTACAGAAGGGGCATGACGCGTCATAGAGTAACCAAGTGGAGTTCATCCTAGGACCGGACTATTCCAATAGACCATCGCCAATGCGAAGATTGCTGCAATTATGCCCAGATATGCCGGTTTACTCCACATTATGACCTTGGATCCATCCAGAGGTTGTACGGGTATCATGTTGAATCCACCTAGTATAAGATTTATAACAATTATGAATCTTGCTAATTCCCCCAGCAAGGATATCGGCCAATCGAGACCAGCAGTGAAAATGTAGATTGGTAAGGCTACAATTGCAATAGCGATATTTGTTAAGGGCCCCACAGCGGCGATAATCCCATTCTGTCGGTCCGTTATCCTTCCAGACACCATTACAGCACCAGGTGCAGCCAAAAGAAAACCGAACGCAGACATGGCCAGGGCAAAGTACAATCCGTTCTTGTTGCCTCTGTATTCGGCCCAGCAACCATACTGTTGCGCCATCCATTTGTGTGCCAATTCGTGTAGTAGAAATCCAGTCATCACCGCTGCAAAGGCAAGGGGCAAGGTTGTAATCAGAATACTTGGATCATCCATTACGACGAATAGACCATTGCTCAGAGCCAGAGCAAAGGCTAGTGTCAGGAATCCGATTGATTCTCTGAGTTGTTCCTTTTCATAATCCGAGAAGGCCATTTTGCTATGAGGTCTTCGATTTATCTGAACAGGTTCCCCCCATCCATCAGACATTACGTATCTTACCTGAAAGTTTTGATTCCTGCGTGATGGATCTCTCCACATTATCCAAATCCATACGAGGTGGATTAAGATAGTTATGTGACTAACAGTTTAAACAGTGGCATAATCCTAGGCTACGATGGACGAGGTAGAGGCCCTGAAACAGAAAATAAAGGATTTGGAATCACAACTGGAAGAACAAAAAGAGATGCACGAGATCCAGATGAGCAAGATTAAATCCGAGAACTATGAGGCTCTAGAAGCCTCTCAGACACGTTATCAGGCCGAATTGGAGATTCAACGGACGAATTTCCAGAGACAGATTGCTGGGCTTAAGGCCAAGCTGGATTCATTCGAAGCCTGACCAATTTTACAATAACGTTAAATTCCAGCCCTCTAAGCTGGACACCCAAGCTCCCGTGGTGTAGTCCGGTCCATCATCTCGGCCTTTCGAGCCGAATACCCGGGTTCAAATCCCGGCGGGAGCACCATTTAATTAACAGTCGGTTGAACAAGATGATGTCTACCAGTGAACTGAAGAGAACGATGTCAATCGCTCTTGTGGGTGCACTTGCAATTTCTTTTGCCCCAATATTGTATAGCGTTTCGGGTCTAAATCCACTAAGTGGGGCTTTCTTCAGAATGATCTATGCCCTCCCCTTTCTTGCTTTGATTATCTGGTTTCGAGGTATAGATGATAACCGGACCTTCAACACTAGACTGATTGCGATTGGAGCTGGAATCGTCTTTGCTATTGATTTTGTATCATACCATAGCTCAGTTGACTGGATAGGTGCGGGCATTTCAACACTAATTGGCAATTCTCAGGTTCTCATCGTGACATTGATGAGTTGGTGGCTATTCGGTGAGAGGCCAAATCTCTCCATTATAATTGCCTTACCTATTGTAATGCTCGGTTTGTTATTAATTTCTGGGATATGGGACGACGAACCTTATGGATTAAATCCAGTTAGAGGCGTTATTGCTGGCATTTCTGCCGCTGTTTTCTACTCGGGTTTTTTAATTATATACCGATTTGCCAATAGAGAACTTGCGCCTGCAACTAGTCTGCAATTCGATTCTACAGCAGGTTGTGTTTTTGGACTTTTAGTTATTAGTATATTACCCTTGCAAGCCTTACATATCGAGCCAATTGATTTCCAGCCTACATGGCCGAGTCATGGTTGGATACTTTCACTAGCTATTGTAGGCCAAGTCTTTGGATGGTTAGCAATATCTTATTCATTACCTAGATTGCCAGCAGCACATACTTCATTTGTCCTTCTTCTCCAACCCGTTTTAACAATAGTGTGGGGAGTTATACTGCTATCAGAGTTACCTTCTATTCAGCAATTCTTGGGTATGTGTTTAATCTTGGGCTCAATTGTAGGAGTTACAGTCTATGGTTCAGTTGAGGATGGCGCCGAGGGCGAGATTTGAACTCGCGAGGGATTGCTCCCACGGGCTTTCCAGGCCCGCGCTATACCAGGCTAAGCGACCTCGGCTTACCGTCGTCATTTTGAGAGGGGGTTTTAGCATTAATCAAGGCATACACTTATTACGAGACCTTTCGGCTGAATAGACAGCTATAGGGGAAATTTTGGACGAAAAGGAAAGGTTACAGGAAGAAGAAGTAATAAGACAAGAAGAAGAAAGAATAAAGATCCAGAAAGAAAAGGATAGGGCCCTAAAAGAGCGATTCAAATCTGTTGTTGAATTGCTGAAGGAAACATACTATCCCGGTCATGCTACCACTGCCAGACGTGTCATCGAAAGGCACCTTATTCGGGAATTTGGGCTGAAACCTAGACAGGCTACCTACCATGGTGCAGCCATAATAGACTTATTACAGGAGCATGAACTTATCCAACCGTTACCCGAGGTAGATGCAAATGGGCAACCGTTCACCAAGAAAAAAGGGCCCTTGTTGAAAATAAACATCCGTAAATTACAGGCTTACAAGACCTAATTAAGTTCTGACGCGATCCTATCTAGTATATTCTCTGAAATTTCTACCTTGCTACCAGAGATCCACTCAGTATTTTTCTTGTCAACGATTGCAACTTTACTTTTCTCCGAGCCCATTGATTTCGAACTGTTGGCTATAACACAGTTCGCACTTTTCAGCAAGACCCTAGCCTTTTCCAGCAATTCTTTTTCGCTAATCCGGGCTCCCAGTTTGAAAACATACAAGAGACCCTTGTGTTTCTTTCGGATGCTATTGATTATCTTTGGTGCTTTCTTCATTTTTAGAGTTATTGGTTTTGCCGAATCCAATTTTCCTTTGGCTTGTTCAGGTATGAAATCAGATAGTGCAGCAGGCACGATAACTGCATCGTAACGCTTCATACTTTTCACTAGACTCTTTAATTTTGAAAGAGCTTCGAAGCGTGTTGTCTGGATCCAGTTCCCACATTCATAGTTAGCATTACCCAACCACAAGTCGACATCAGCCCCCATTGCGAAAGCAGATTCGGCCAAAGCAATGGCCATCCTTCCGCTTGATCTGTTGCTAACCACTCTCACATCGTCGATAGGTTCACTACTGCCCCCCCCTATAATCAGGACCTTCTTCCGATTTAGTGTCTTGGAGCTGGCCATCTTACATGCCTCAGCCACCAGTCTTTCCTTGGAAGGCAGCTTAGCCTTCCCTTCAATCATCACTGGTTCAATCACATTCGCGAATTTCTTGACAGCCTTCATGTTTTTCTGAACAATATCTGAATTTGACATATTCTTGTCCATCGCCGGTGCCACAATCATAGGTGTTTTGGCCCCAATACAGGTCAACGCTACTAGCATGGGCGGGTTGTCACCGATTCCATTTACCATCTTTCCAAGACTGGTTGCACAACAGGGTGTAATCATTAACAAATCAGCCTCGTGTCCTGCGATAACATGTTCAACTTGTCCCGTAATCTCTTTGATTATGGGTTTTCCGCAGGCGAATTCGAGTGATTTCTCACCGACCAGTTCCAGAGCCGCTCGATTGGCAACTACCGTTACCCTGGCCCCGTATCTCAGAAGTTCGCGTATGATTCCAACGGTCTCCACACAGGATACCGATCCTGTCACACCTACCCAGACATTTTTGCCTTCCAGATAATCACCTTTACGTTCAACATTGTTGGCTGGATGATTCAGGTTCATTAATTCTCCGCGAGTTGTTTGATTGTTTTTCGGTACTTGTCCAGTACCAGTTCGATTTGAGTCTCTATTTTGCCCCATCCTTTTTTCAGTGAACCGTAGCGCAAGTGGAATGCACTTGTGGGTGGTCCGCCATCTTCTGCTCTGCAGCGTTCTATGAATCCCAGAGAAATAAGCCGATTCAAGTGACGATATGCAGTGGGTCTGGTTGTCTCTATCCAGGCTGCAATCTCTTCTGCTGTCCAGGCCCTGTCTGGCCTCTGGAAAAAACATTCATCAATAATCTTGTAAGGCATTGATTCACGGTATGGATAGTGGTGATTTGAGAACAGTCCAATCCCTCTTCCCAGAGCACCTAACTCTGATTCGTAGGTCTGGTCAGTTTCCCTTCTGATTTCCCTGATATCTATCCCAAAGGATTCGTCCTTCTCAAGAATCATCATACCTTCTGGTACAATCTCCTTGGCCTCTTTCAAGGTCTGATTCAGGTTGTTCACTATCTCCCGATAAGTGTCAAGGCAGATTCTAGCCCTGTTCTCCACCCCTGCCCATGCCTTTTGTAGGTCGTAGTGCCACAGTCTGACTTTCTTTGGGTCCTCTGCCTTCCCTGGGAAATCCTCCGTGATAAATCCTGCTTCACGTAGCCATTGCAGATGTCTGTAGATGGCCTGCAAGGGAATGCCTAGTTCAGTTGCAATATCTGACGTCGTCCAGGAACGCGAGGGTTCTGGGATTAAACATTTGGTGAAGAATAGAATCCCTGTTTTTGCTCTTTTGGTTTCTCTTGTCTTAGGCCCATCCGTTCCTAAAAATCCGATGGCTTGCAGAAAATCTGCGGCTAAGTTTTCCTTACCTCCTCCATAGGTCTCATTCAGGTTCCGGATTCTCAATTTGAACATTAGTCCCACTCCTTGGTATCCAGCTTTTCCAGAATTAGGGCCTTGAATTTCCGAGCCTTCTGGTTTCCGGGATTCAATGCCAGAAGTTTGTGGATATCT
The DNA here is from genome assembly GCA_002506485.1 of Euryarchaeota archaeon UBA136. GTDB lineage: Archaea > Thermoplasmatota > Poseidoniia > MGIII > CG-Epi1 > CG-Epi1. The sequence continues at coordinate 6,622 of DAXQ01000026.1, forward strand.
CCCATTGCATCACCGAGTTTCTTAGAATCATGATGAGCCTCAGCCCTTTCCCACAAAGCATCTTCATCCTCTGAATCGATCTCCAGGATCCGTGATAGTGCCATGATTAACAATTCACGATTGTCCTGAGCACGGTAAACCTTGGTCAGTTTTCTCCATCCTCTCTTGAAATCGGGCCTGATATGGACTGCTTTCGAATAACCTTTGGAATCTGCCCTTTCGTAGTCTCCTAAACTAAAGTAAATGTCACCTCTGACCATATAGGGCCGATAGTCCTCTTCCATCAGGGCAATCGATTTTTCAACAGATTTCAAGGCCTCTTTGACACTTCCAAGCTTGGATTGGACTCTTCCCAATCCAAGATATGCGAGTCCGTGATTACTTTCTAGTTCTAGGGCAATAAGATAGGCTTCCTCCGCACCCCCTATCTTCTCAAGTCGTTCTTTTATCTGCCCTAGTCTCAACCAGGCATCTCCGAAGGTGTAACTTATTTCAGTCGAATTCTGGAAACACTCCTCGGCTTCGTCCCATTGGCGAAGTTTACGATGCAAATTCCCTTTTTCAAACCAAAGATTCTCGTTGTGTGGGTCAATTTCCAGTGCCATGGAATAGTAGGTTGTGGATCTGGCGTATTCTCTATGTCCAGTCAGTGCTCTGGCCTTACTGAGCCACATCCTTGAATCTTGCATCAGAACGCCATCTCTCTGAGCTCTTCTGATTAATCTTCCAGCCACTTCCAGTGAACGGCTGGGATATCCCGTATCAAGAAATTCCTGAGCTTCCTCCAGCATTCTTTCCCTTGCTTCCCGATCGGTTCTCCTCAGAATGAAAAGGAGGCCAGAGCCCGTCATTGGTAGGCCACCTCCAATGAATCCACCTGAAGCCAGACTGGGTTCAATCAACCATCCAATTCCTGCCAGACCTGCAATATAGCACCCTATCACAAAACCAGCCAATTGGTATCTTCTATGGTGTAGTCCCGCAAGCCCCATTCCAAGAAACAACAAAGGTATTAGAAGCAGCCAAACCGATTCTTCAATCCAATTAAAGACTGACATCAAAAGGACAATGGTCAGTATTAGTGACCCACCAAAAGCAATGGCTAGAGCATAGGGTACCAGACCTCTTTCCAGAAGTCCTAGGCCATAGATCAACATAACTACTCCTAGACTCCCGGCGTAAACTGCAATTGTAGTTACAGCCCTGAGTGAAACATCTCCGTCACAACTTATCTCAGTGTATTCCGTCAGGCACGAGTTTTCACGAATCTCGTAAACCATGAAGAACAGAGCAATCAGGATACTTCCTATCGACAGTATAAGCCCTGACGTTCTGACATCGGTATTTTTCTTGATTTCGACATTATGGACGTTAAATGATATTAGAACGCCCAGACCGCAGGCTATCAACAGAAAAATTGCCAGTGTGGTTCCCACATACTTCAGGGTCTCCCATTCAGTGAAGTTCCAGGCAATGAAATTGAAGATACTAATAATAAAAATAATGAGAGCACTAATGACTACTGAACGACTCTTCCCGTCCAGATAGTTGATAGCGTTCTTTATATTTCTCTTAATGTAAGGATCCTTAGGTTCTTCCTCTTCTTCTAGACCTAATTTTGTAGTATAATCAATTGGTGCAGATTCTTCTTCCTCTTCATCGGATTCTTCGGGCTCAGTATCTATCTCCTCTGAATCCTCACCCTTAGATTCCTCATTTTCGTCAATCTCTTCCTCTTTGGAATCACTTTCAGAATCAGTCTTCTCCGCCATGCTACCTTGTAAAGATTTTATGGTAATATAATACAAGTATTAAAACTGATTGCCTGACTAGAGAAGACTAACAACCACAACCGCTGTCGCCACTCTTACCGCTACTGCAACCACAACCACTGCTGCTGGCTTGTACAACAGGTTCTGTGTAGTATGGATTTTCACCTTCGGCGTGATTGGTAATATCGACTAATTCAGTTACGCCATCAACTTTTGCTACAATATAGGATTCGACACCCTGCTTCAGAGTAACACTAGATGCGCTGCAACCTTTGCAACCCCCGCCCATGGTGACGTACGCTTTTCCATCCGAGACACTTTGCAAGGTTATCACACCTCCGTGTGAGGCTATACTGGGGTTTATATCATTCTTAATCAATTCATTTACTTGATTAAATAATTCATTATTACCTGTATCAATTGCGACTTCAGTAACTGGAGCTTCTCCACTTTTCATTTGATCTCTAATTACACTACCAATTTCTTTACCGATAGCAGGCCAGCTCTCTACATTGTCTCCAGTTAATGTTACAACTTGCCCTGCAATATTTACTTGGGTAATATATGGTAATTCCAAAAGTTTCTTAGCTAAAGGAGAATTGTCAGTGTTTGATTCGCGGTTGAAAGACATTGAAGCCCTTGAAAGCACTTCACCATCTAGCACAAATCTACATTTTTGTGGATCTGCTGTTGGTTCACCACGTATTCGAATCTCCTGTGCTAACATGTTACTTTGACCTTCATGCTAATTAATAAGATTTGTTGTGCTTTAGACATCAAAAGATGCTTTCTCAACAGCTTCTTCTCCTATTTTACGTAAGAATGAAAATGTGTATATTCCTGCACCAGCTCCAGAACTGGGGTCATCAAAAGAGAATCTAACTCCATATCTTCCAACAGGTGTCGATTCTAGAATCTTCACGTTTGCAGGTATGTTTTCTTCTTTGACCAGTTTTTCTCCAGTTATTTCATCTACACAATGAGCACAAGGGCACATGTATCGAATATTGAATGAAGAGATAACATGTTCAACATCATCCTGCCATTTGATAACTAAAGTTTGTCCTCCGTTAGCCAGATTCATTTCTTGAGGTGCGAACGGAGATAATTCTTCGTTAGTAACTACGATCATTGCCTCAACAGCTATTAGCGATGCTATAGATTTGATATTTTCATCTTCTACAAAATCTCCTTTGTCCATAGCTTCTCGCAAATCTTGTTTCAGTGATATTTTGCCAAGTAGAGGTAGATCGAATTCTTCTGCTGCTGAACTACCGCCACCTTCACCAAAAATGTGGAATACTTCATCTGAGCCAGGTGGAGTAAAGCCAGCCATATTCTCTACGATTCCAAGAATTGGAATTTTGACTTGTTGGAACATTCGGAGTCCTTTTTCAGCTATTGTATGTGCTACTTCCTGAGGTGTTGTTACGATTACAGCTCCGGTTAGAGGAACTGCTTGTGATAGTGTAAGTTGAATATCTCCAGTACCTGGTGGCATATCAACAAACAAATAATCCAATTCTCCCCAATCTACGGCTCCTAAAAATTGCTGAACTAGTTGTGAGGCAATAGGTCCTCTCCATACAACGGGAGTATCTTTGTTTGCTAGGAAACCCATGGACATTATTTTCATTCCATGCGCTTCTACAGGTTCCAAAACGCCTTGTTGAGAACCTCCTAATTGGTGATCCCCTAGCCCCACCATGTTAGGAATACTTGGACCATAAACATCAAT
>DAXQ01000074.1 GCA_002506485.1 Euryarchaeota archaeon UBA136
AGTGACTCCAGTTCATCGATTACAGCCTTTGCTACAGGTTCTGGTTCTTCAGGTGATTCGGGCCCTACATCCCTAGATGTCGCCTCCAATTCACGTTCAGTTTCCCTTAGCTCCAGTGTTTCTTCCTATACAATAAATCAGGGTTCATCGGGCACTGGAACCGTGACCGTTACGAATGGTGGTGTAGCATCTACATTTGCAGTGATTTCAATGTCCCCTTCATTGAGTTTTGCTACCTCTGAGATAACTCTTGGAGCTACAGGAACCATTTTAGATTCAGGAGATTTGACTTTCACTATTAACGCAGCAGAGTCTGGAGATTTCACATTCACGATTGCAGATGCCATTGACGGTTCTTCGGCGACTTATACAGGAACAGTTGTAGCTCGAGTATTCGATGTTTCCACATTGACCAGTTCTACGGATGATTGTGGGTCTACTGGTGTTGTTTGTGAGACTGACTCAGGCGGTGGTTGGGACGGTAATGGATATACTAATTCAGGTACCTGGTCAACCACAAAGACTCTGACTGATTCTAATGGGCAGTCAGGAACTGTGATATTTGATACGACTATTCCGAATGCGGCTCCAAGCGTAAGTTCTCTTAGTGCCGAGAATGGAGTAGTTGCAGGCGAGGAACGAACATTCATGTTCATGGTACCGTCAGATTCAGACGGCACAATCAGCCACTTCGTCATAGACTTTGGTGACGGGAATTCTGAAACTTTCGAGGGTTCAGATATGACTGGATCTACAGTTACCTCTACACACACTTATGAGTCAGCCGGTGAGTTTTCAGTTACAGCCACAGCATATGACAATTCTGGAGATTATACAACTGAAGCAGTAACAGTAAACGTAGCTGAACGCACGGTTACACTAGATGGAAGTTCTTACACTTACAACCTTGTAGCTCTTGTAGGCTTCTTCGTGCTAGGTATGCTCCTAGCCGGAACAGCTTTTAAGATGCAGCAGGGTGAAATTGCAGGAGATGAAGAAATGAACGAAAGAGACCGACAAAGATTGGAAAGCGTAGAACGCCGCATGGAGAGTCTGGCAGAGCGGGAAGAACTATTGGAGGTCTCTGCTTACGACGCATCCCGAGCGGCAACAAAGCTGGAAGAACATATTTCAGCTTTCAACGAAGTCCTGGTTCGAGCCCAGGAAATTGCAGCTGAGGAAAAGCTCCAGGAGCTTGAAGCAGCTGAAGCGGCTCGAGAGAAGGAAGAGGAGCAGATGCAGCTTGATCTGGAGGACCCGGATATCGAAATGGTAGCCGAGAGATTCCACGATTCTTTAGGCCGACTGGTCAAAGCTCGCGATGAACTGTCCAAGATAGAAGAGCAATTGGCTCATATATTGAAGATGGAGCGTGACGAGCAGTTGGAGAAACTGACATCGATGACCGAGTCATATGAGAGCACTAAGCGTAAGATTGATGCTCTTCAGTCTACCAAGGAAGCTAGGGACGCTACTGCCGATGAGAGTAGTATCATGAATTTGTTGAGTGCAGCTGCATCTGGTGCAGGCGCAGCCGACTTCGGTGGCTTCGACGACCTTGGTGACAGTGATGAATACGAGGTCGAGATATATGAGGATGAAGATGGTTCATTCTATTACATTGACCCTGACACAGGGGAGGAAATACCCTGTGACGAAGACGGCAACGCTCTCTGAAGATTTAGTCAGAGAATTAAGTTCGTCACAAGCTTTGGTGTAGTCTTGGCTTTCGATATTGAATGGTGGTGGGATTTTCAAGATAGAATAGAGGATCAATTTGGTTTTTCGCGCATTCGTGAAGACGTTGCGTCTCGCTTTGCATCCCGTATCTTTACACAGGAAAGCGACATATCCGTTCATGTCAAGGATAGGGATCTGGTAATAGTGGGCGCCGGCATAAACTCATTCACGGACATCCCGGAATCAGAGTTGCTGGTTGCAGATGGTGCACTTAGAGCCTGCTTGGAAAGAGGAACGATACCGGAGTTCATTGTTACGGATCTTGACGGTTACATTTCAGACCTAATCTGGGCCTCTGAGAATGGTTCTAAGGTCATTGTACACAGCCATGGTGACAACTTGGAGGCCTTGTATAGATATTCCTCATCTATACGGCCAATATGTGTCACATCTACCTATCCCTCTACAGGCACTTCTTGTTGGGGAGGTTTTACAGATGGAGACCGTGCATTGATGATGTTACTTTCATTAGGCTGCAAGTCGGTACAGTTAATTGGATTTGATTTCTCTAAGATTGGAGATTATTCAGGTAAATACAGCCCAAGAAAACTGGAGAAATTGGCGTGGGCCAAAAAAATAGTAACTGAATGCATGCAGAGGTCCAGCTCAGTCTCTTTTGCTTAATCAGAGACTCCTATCAACCTGATGAATGCATCTTCCAGGTTGTTTGCCCCGGTACTCATTCGAATCTCATTTACAGTTCCGATGGCTAGCAGTTTTCCCTGGTCGATTATACCTACCTTAGTACAAAGACTTTCAGCCATTTCAATGATATGGGTAGAAAGTAGAACGGTACGACCATTTGCAGCTAGATTCTTTATCCAATCTTTCAATTGTTTGGTGTATCGAGGGTCCAGACCGCTTGCCGGTTCATCCAGAAGAACTATTTCGGGATCATGTATCAGGGTCATTGCGATTGCAAGTTTCTGTTTCATTCCTTTCGAATAAGTTCCCACTTCATGATGTATCTGTTCCCCTAGTCCTAGTGAACTGGCATAGTATTTGATTCTCTGCTGTATCAATTTGTTTGAAAGCTTTCGAAGTTTACCAATTAGTTCTAGAGTCTCAGCCCCTGTTAACCGGTCGTAGATTAGAGGATTCTCTGGAAGATAGCCCATCATTGATTTAGCCTTCAAAGGCGTTTTCTTGAGATCCACCCCTCCAATCCGGACAGCCCCTCTGGTCGGTTTCAAGAGCCCACACATCATCTTGATAGTGGTTGATTTCCCGGCTCCATTTGTTCCCAGCAATCCAAAAACCTCGCCAGCCTCTACTTCGAAGGAAATATCCTTGGCCGCAGGCCTATTTCCATAGTACTTTGTCAAGCCATTAACCTGAATCATTAATCACTGACAGATAGTCTAACTTAAGACCCCATGTTCATTATAGTCCGGATCCAAACCTGAGTCAAGTCTTGGTTCTAGATAATGAAATCAAACCGAAATAACAGTTCTCAGATTCGTCTTGATGCCTTCAATAGAATATTAGATTCCCTCAATGATCAGGATTCACCGGTTGTTGTTGAGGGCCATAGTGATACATTGGCTCTTAGAAGCCTAGGATATCATGGTGAGGTAATCGAATTAAATGATGGTAAATCCGTACTCTCAACGGTCGAAAAATTAGCACAGAAATTAGGGACCTCGGGAATCTTTGTGATAATGACCGATTGGGATAGAACTGGAGGTCGTTTGGCCAAGCAGTTAAAGGAATATGGTGAATCTAGTGATTTGGTTCCAAATTTGCGTATAAGGCGTGATTTATCGGTAATTTGTTCTAAGGATATAACCTGTATTGAGGAATTACCAACGATGATCAAATCTCTCCTGAAGCAGCTATAAGCCATAGCGTTAATAAGCTGTATTTTATCTTCGAGTAATGCTTGGGAATCAGGACAAGGAAAGCGGATTGGAACAAGACATGAGCAGTGGTTATCTTTCCAAGTTGGAGAATATTCGAAGCAATAGTGGAGATGCAGAGACAATTGGACTTTTAGATTCGGAAATATCAAAATTTGTTGAAATAGATACCAAATTACAAAGTGCAATCGTTGAAGCCCATTCATACCATTTACAGCTTCAGGACGAAGTAGGAATAGATAAATTAATGATGGATGAGAAATCATTAGTTGAGGAGCTTCAGCAAGGTATTGTTAATTTCTATGCATCAGCTACTGTGAATCAATACATTGCAATTGCTGGTAGAGGGCCTTGGATTGTTACTTCACACGGGGCGGTTCTACATGATAATGGAGGTTATGGAATGTTGGGCGTAGGTCATGGTCCTGAGGCCGTAATTGATTCGATGAGTCAAAATTGGGTTATGGCTAATGTGATGACGCCATCTTTTTCTCAGAAGCGACTAGTTGATAGATTACGTAAGGAGATAGGCCACACACGTGGTAGTTGTCCATTTCCCAAATTTATTTGCATGAACAGTGGTTCAGAATCTGTAACGGTTGGTCTTAGGATAGCAGATGTGAATTCAAATATTCTAACATCTTTGGGTGGAAAGCATCAGGGAAAGAAAATCAAGTTGCTTTCGATTGAGGAGAGTTTTCACGGGCGTACGGATAGACCTGCTCAGATGTCACATTCATGTAAGAACGAATACGACAAAAATCTTGCATCATTTAGGGACAGAGATAATCTGATACTAGTGCCTATGAACGATGTGCAAGCTCTCAGGACAGCCTTTGCAGAAGCTGAGGCAGGCAATACTTTTATTGAATTAATGGCAATAGAGCCTGTTCAGGGCGAAGGAAATCCGGGAAAATGTATTGATAGAGGTTTTTACGATGAAGCACGAAAGTTAACCAAGGATCACGGTTCTTTATTGCTTGTAGATTCAATACAGGCTGGTTTTAGAGGACAGGGATGTCTTTCGGTCATAGATTATGACGGATTCCAAGATTGTGAAGAACCAGATCTGGAAACTTGGTCTAAGGCAATGAATGCTGGACAATACCCACTTTCAGTATTAGGAATGAATTCTAGGGCCTCTGAACTCTATGTTACAGGCATATATGGAAATACGATGACAACAAACCCAAGGGCTCTAGAAACAGCTATCACAGTTTTAGATGGAATCACTCCTGCGTTACGTCAGAATATAAGAGATAGGGGTAAAGAGCTTGTTGACAAGTTAGGGCACCTTGCGTCTGAATTTCCAGATTGCATAACAAAGATACAGGGTACAGGTCTATTGTGCAGTGCAGAGTTTGCACTAGATTTACCAGTAGTAGGTTTTGATGGAATAGAGCCCTGGTGCCGTCGCCGTGGTCTCGGTGTTATTCATGGAGGCAAGAATGCTTTACGTTTTACTCCTCACTTTAATATCACCTCAGAAGAGATAGACTTGATAATTTTGATTGTGCGCGAGGCCATTATAGCTTTTACCAGTAATTGATTTTGACTTAGTTCAGTTCCTTTCCCAGTACGTTTTCAACCGCATCTATTATTTCATCGGTCTTAAGCAATTCAACCATTCTGTTATTATCCTTGTATAGAGGCCTATCATCATCTAGGAAATCAACGTATTTTCTTACTACTTTATGCGCAGCTGAGGTTCCTTTTCCCATGTTCTTTCCCCTTAGGTCTAGTGCTTGAGCGGCTGCCATCATCTCAATAGCTAGAACACCGTAACAATTGTCCAGTATCTTCTTAACTTTTTGGCTTGTTGTCAGTCCCATTGAGACAAAATCCTCTTGATCCGCAGCTGCAGGTATTGATTGGTTAGCGGCAGGATGAGAGAGTATTCTTGTTTCAGCAATAAGCGCATCAGCGGTGTATTGTGCCAACATCATCCCCGAGTTCAAACCTGGTTTTTTTGTCAGAAATGGAGGCAATCCCACAGACAGGGCAGGGTTTGTCAAGCGATTCATTCTCCTTTCTGAGATTACAGCCACCATACTTAGTCCAGTTCCTATCATTTCCATTGGAAGTGCTACCGGTGTGCCTTGAAAATTTGCTCCAGTCAAGACCTCTTTTTCATCGGTCAGGAATATTGGATTATCTCCAACTCCATTTAATTCGGTCTCAACTTGCCTGATTGCAAATTCTACCGCATCCCTTAGTGTTCCAGCCACCTGAGGGGTCGAACGCATTGAATATGCGTCTTGGACTTTTTTCTTCCCGCTGAATAGTATCTCCGAATCAGTAGTAATTAAATTCAGGTTCTCAGAAACCTTTTGGGCCCCTTGAAAACCACGCAACACGTGAATTCTCTTGTCATACGGTTTCATGTTGGCCATTAATGCCTCTAAAGTCATAGCAGCCGTAATATCATGTAATTTAATCCATTTTTGGGAATCATGAAGAATTATTGCAGCTAATGCGGTCAGTACATTGCTACCATTGATTATAGCCAATCCATCACGAGCCTCAAGTTCCAATGGTTTTAGTCCGATACTCTTCAAAGCCGCTTTTGATTCTGTTATTTTACCATTGACAAACATTTCCCCTTCTCCCATTAATGCCAGTGCGATTTGTGACATCGGTGCTAAATCGCCACAGGCCCCAACAGAACCTTTCTCACACACAACGGGTGTAAGTCCATGATTCAATGATTCAGCAAGGTATTCAGTCACCTTTCTTCGACCCCCTGAATGGCCTTTGGAATGGACGTTAATCCGGCCACACATTGCACCCCTGACCACTTCTATTTCCATGGGTTCACCTATTCCTGCCGCATGTGAATAGACAAGCAACTTCTGAAATTCCTTGATTTGTTCCGGCGTTAATGTAACCTCTGAGAATTCACCAATACCAGTTGTAACACCATACATCGTTTCATGGCCCTTAATTTTCTTTTCCAGCATCTTTCTACAAGACTCTATTCTTTGCCATGCCTCTTTGGTAACTTCTACCTGATGCTTGTTTCGTGCGACATCAACTAGTTTATCGATGGTCAGTGATTCACCATCTAAAGTTACGGTCATTACCTTGGAGATAATTAGCACGTTAAATAAACTACTGACTTGAGAATTTCTTTTTATTGCCTATTCATAGGGGCCTGTGTCCGACTCAACAAAGAAGCAAGCACGGGAGCTTGAACTCGATGCCGTTTCGTATTCAAAGATAGGCCATCACTCCAAGGCTGAAAGTACCATAAAGAAAGCTCTTGAGCTTAAACCGAGAAGCAACCATCTGAACCATGAGTTAGCAAAGATTCATTTGAGATCAAAGCAATATGAAAAAGCACTAGAGATATTACTCACATTGTCAAATAAAACAAAAAATAGGAAAATTCTCTTCAAGGATATTGGTTTGTCCTATTTTGGCATGGGTAAATTAGAAAAAGCACTAGAGGCTTCAGACGTATCCTTGAGCGAGAAACAGGATTACGTTGAAGCATTGACCCTCAAAGGCAAGTCCCTTAGGGAACTAGAGAGGTATGATGAAGCCCTAGTTGTGTTAGATAAGGCCCTCTCAAAGGATTCCAAGCACAGAGACGCCTTGTACCAGAAGGGAAAGGTCTTGTATATCATTGGGAAAAATCGTGATGCCTTAGATTTGTTCAATGAAGTCTTAGACTTTAGGCCCAGGGATACTGAAGTACTTGCAGCTAAGGGCATGGCTCACGATCAACTTGACGAATTCAAGGAGGCCTCTGATTCTTTGAAAAGAAGTCTCAGTGTTGAGGATGAAGTCGTCTATAATGATCGAGGCGTAGCTCTCGGCCGCCTAGGTTACAATCACAAGGCAATTGACAGTTACCGTCGTGCACTTGCATCAAATCCTAAGTATGCCGTTTGTTGGTTCAACCTTGGAAAGTCTCTTTTCAGGGTGGGTGATCTCAATGAGGCACTGAAGGCCTTCAAACGTTCCACTGAACTTAATCCCAAGAATAGGAGTGCTTGGAACAATAGAGGTGTTACTCTCCGCCAGCTAAATAAATTGGAGGAATCTCTGGATTGTTATGATCGAGCTATAAAGTTAAAGACTGACTATTCTTGGGCTTGGCATAACAAGGGCTATGTTCTTGAATTGTTAGATCGCCCGCGGGAAGCTCTAGAATGCTATGAGACAGCGTTAGAACACAAACCTGATTTTCGTGAACATGGTGTTGATGAATGGGATATGTTAAAGAAGGACACTCAGAAAGCAATAGATCGTATTGAGAAAGTAATAGGTGATTGAAGTGGATGTAATAGATCTTATTGAGGCCGGAGAAGTCCTGATTGACCAGGGCAATACAGGACAAGCTTATTCTAAATTCAAGGAGGCACTGGAATTAGCTCCTGAAGATCCTCAGTTATACAATCGTCTTGGAATATTGGAAATGTCCAGAGGTCAACCAGCTGAAGCTCAATCTCATTTTGAAGAAGCATGTCAACTGGCGCCTGATGTTTCTCGTTATCATATGCGATGGGGTGACTCTTTACAGCGCTTAGAAAAGTTTGAGGAGGCAATTCAGGCCTATGCTCGTTCACTGGAATTGGAGCCCAGAAACGCACCAGCCTGGAATAATAGGGGGTTTGCGAATTTTAACATAAATCGTTGGAATGAAGCTCTTCGCTGTTATGATGAATCAATGCGTTCCGATCCTAGTTATGCTGTGGCCTGGTACAATTATGGTTACACCCTTCAGTTATCTGGCCGTCTTAATGATTCTAAAGATTATTATCAGCGGGCAGTTGAATTAGATCCTGATGATAAAATAGCCTGGAATAATTTAGCTAATGTTCATTATAATCAGGGACATTATGAGAGAAGCATAGAAATCTACAAAAAATCCATAGCATTAGATGATAGTTATGTGATTGCCATAAATAATATTGGGAATGCCCTGGATCACTTGCATAGATATGAGGAGTCTATCTCTTATCATGAAAAGGCAATAGAGCTTGACCCTATGTTCCATTATGCATGGATGGCCAAGGGTCGAGCTTTAACGAATTTAGACCATCCAGAAGAAGGCCTTGAATTCATAGAGACATCACTTGAATTGGAGGGCCAAGATCCAGATTACCATGAGGCTTTAGCATATTGCTTTGTAGCATTAGGTCTTTTTGACAAGGCCAGACAGATCCTGAATCTGGGTTTATCAGTTGATGGTCAACATGTACCTTGCTGGGTAGCTCTAGGTGATGTCAATCTTGAATTGAATAACCATGTTCAGGCATTGCAGTGCTATGATGAGGCCGTTAGGGCTCAGGATGTCCTATCCCGGAGTCGAATGAGAGACCTAGACTGGATGGAGAAAGGAAGGATTCTTCTTGATGCTGGAGTTATACACGAAGGTTTTAGGCAATATAGTAACGCAATTAATGTTGCCTCAGGGTCTAGTAGGCCCTATTTCAGAAAGGCTGAGCTTCTAATAAAAAATGATTTGATTGATGAAGCTAGAGAGACAATTTCCAGAGGTCTAGAGGTTGATCCCGAATCTATTACTGGAACACTGCTACTGGTGAAGACAATGGATTCAGGTGAAATAATGGATAATCTGGAAAATCTGATTTCAAGGTTCCCCGAATCGCTTCAGCTAAAGCAGATTATAGGTTCCGAGCTAGTTGGAGATGAACCGTTGAAAGCTCTTGAATTATTAGGAAAAGAAAAGTGGGAAGATTTGATGTTAAGAGTGCAATGCCACAGGTCGTTGTCCGAAAATGAACAAGCTCTTGCAGCCGCAGTCAAATCGATAGATCTCAGGCCGGAGAACATAGATGGATGGATTGCAGCTGGCTGGTCTGCATTTGATTTAGGGAAATATGATGAATCCAGTGACTTCTTTGATTCAGCCATGGGGTGTGATATGTATTGTCCGGATGCTCTTCTTGGTAAGGCTTCCGTTTTGAAGAAAATGGGAAAAGACACTTCCCACTATACCCAAGTTTTAGCCGACCTTGACTTGGTTATTTAGCCGTAACTTCAATAAATATTTTTTCAATGTCCCGGGCCACTTTTTCCCACGAGAAAAGCTTCTCAACTCTTTCTCTACCTCTTTTTCCCATTTGCTTGGCCATTTCGGGATAATTCCACACCTTTTTTAGTGCTTTTGCCAATGCCTCAGGATCCAAGGGTTCTACAATAAATCCTTCTTCTGAGGAGATTACATCTCTTACCCCCGGAATGTCACTGAGAATAAGAGGTTTACCAGAAGCCATTCCTTCCAAACCGACTATACCGAATGCTTCTAGTCTAGAGGTCGACGGTAGGATTACTACATCTGTTGCAGCATAATATGCAGGTAGCCAATAATCCGAGATAGGCCCCACAAAGACTATTCTATTCTCAAGTTTCATTTTTCTGGTCAACCTTTTTAGCCAGTTTAGATAAGGCCCATCACCTACGATTAGGAGTTTCCCGTTTTCTGTGTAATTCAGCGCCCTGATTAATATCCCAATTCCTTTATGAGGAACTAACCTTCCTACAAAAAGTGCTAGTGGTTCATCATTCCCGGCAAATTTGTCACGAATGAAGTCTCCCTGATTCTCCGGCCTGAACCTATCAATGTCTACGGCATTTGGTACTACGCTCACATCAATGTCCCAAAGACTTCTTGATGTGGTTGCATAACTTTCAGTGGTTGATATGACTCTGTCAGCAGCTTCTAGGGGATATTTCCCTAGCGCGTTTTGGTACAAACTTACGGCTACTCTTCCAAATAGTCCCTTTAATTCTAAATCACAATGCTGCGTAATCACCAAAGGTTTCAGTGATTCCTTAGCACCCTTGGCCGCAAATCTTTCGGTGAAAGGGGGTGGAGAATGGACATGTACCACATCTGCATGACTTTTTCTAACAAAGGACTGGATGCCCATCACTACGGGCGTATTGTACATATTGGCCCATTGTGGCAGTCTAGTCACTTTGATTCCCTTTATTTTTTCAATTTCTGGCATTCTACTATAGCGTGATGTTACAACTTCTACTTCATGTCCCAATTTTATCAGGGTTTCAGAAAGCCCCATAACATGGGATTCCACTCCTCCAAAATGAGGGTAAAAGTATGGAGTTACTTGTAGAATATGCATCAGACTATGATACTCTGTGATTCATAGGTTCCTGAAACTAAAGTATTGGGCCCCACTTTCACATGGTTTCCCAGAATTGTTCCAGCGTTTACAGATGCGTTTATTCCAGTGTTAACATTATCGCCTATGATGGCCCCTAATTTTCTTCTATCCGTGCTTATTTTCTTTCCTTGATGTGTAACTTCTATTATTTTCTTATCCAGTCTTAGATTCGCGATTTTGGTTCCTGAACCCAAGTTACTATCCTTTCCAACAATTGAATCCCCTACATAGTTGTGGTGTGGCGCTTTTGCACCTTGCATCAGTATGGTATTCTTTATCTCGCTAGAAGCCCCGACTTTGTTGTCCCCACAAAGAACGGTCCCGCCTCTCAGATAAGCATTAGGCCCTACAACACAATTTTCACCTATCCATACAGTTCCTTCAGTGCAGGTGCCTGACTTTATAATTGAATTCTTGCCCACATGTATTTTGCCATTTATATTGACATTATCCTCGATTATTCCGTGGTTCTTTTCCTCGATATCTTCGATACAGTTTTCGTTGGCAGTTATCAGATCCCAGGGACACCCGATGTCTTTCCAGAATCCTTTGTATTCCATTATGTTGACATCTTTTGATATTGCTTGTAATGCATCTGTCAGTTCATACTCGCCCCTGACCGATTTCCCCACTCCTTTGATGGCCTCAAATATTTTTTCGTTGAATAAATATATCCCGGCATTGATGGCCGCTTTTCCGGAGACACCTTTCTCAGTTATTGATACCAATTTTCCTTTCTTGCTTTGAACAACACCAAATCTAGATCCATCCTCGACTTCTGCGGTCATCATTACAATTTCATTTTTACTGTTACTCATCCGGTCAAGGTTGGAACCATCAATGACCATGTCCCCATTGAGGCAGTAAAATCCCCCTTTTATCTTCCCATTCGCCTGAAGAACAGCATGTCCGGTCCCCTCCTGCTTCTCCTGAATGATATATTTGATTTTTACACCCAATTTCTTACCATTTCCTAAATGGTTGGAGATCGCCTTCATTTGATATCCGATCAAGACATGTATTTCCTTAACCCCTGTCTTTGTAAGTTCTTCAATTTGTCTATGAATTATCGTTGTTCCTCCCAATGGCAATAATGGTTTGGGAGTATTATCTGTCAAAGGCCACATGCGTGTTCCTTTTCCTGCGGCTAAAATCAGTGCTTTTTCAATCATATTTCTTGTTCTATCCTCTTAATTAGAAGGGCATTTATCTTTGCTCCGTCCATTTTACCCCGGAATTCCGACATTACTAATCCCATCAGAGGTCCAACTGCATCCATTCCTTTATCCTTTACAAAATCCATTTTCTTTTGGACAAGGTTATCAATAAGGAGTTCCACTTCATCATCAATATTGTCGCTTCCAGTTTCTATTTCATCCCCCATACTAGCTTGGACTAGTGCATTTTCAATCCCTTCTTTGGCTATCTTTCCATCTTTAACAAAGGATAAAACTTGTAGAATATCATCATCCGTAACAAAAATATGGCCTGTAGATGACAAGTTCGGTAAGGTATGCAGTAACACTCGCGATATGTTCTTTGGGTCTTCTATCTGTTCCATTAATCTATGGAACCGCAAATCGAGTTTTCTCGCCACCATCTGTTTTGATTCCTCATCATTGAGAGGCAGTTCTCTCTCTCTCTGATCCAGGGTCTTTGGTAAAACTACATCGCAGTTTCGTAAGTTGACTGGCGCAATGTCTGTTTCAGGGTACATTCTTGATGCTCCTGGCATTGGTCTTAGATATCTAGTGAGACCTTTCGGTGTAACCCTCCTGACTTCTTGAGGAACTCCATGGAATTTCACTCTCTGAATAACATTATCAAGTGCATTCTCGACAGTAGTCTTTTCACCAAAGATTAAAACAAACGCATCATCCTCTTTACACTTCAAGACATCGCTTATTTTCTGAGTTTCTTCTTCACTAATCCCGTATGCCGGTAATTCATCACTATGCATCAGTCCTTTCACAAACGTTTCTGAATAATCTTCAATCCCTGCTTTGATTGCATAATCTGCCAGTTCTCTTCCCATACGCACATGCTCTTTCGCAGACATCTTTGTACCAAGTAGACCTTTCCATCCCACTAACTTGCAAGCCATTGCAGTTCCTTTCTTTTTGGATATCAGACCAGTTACGTCCTTCTGGTTTCCAGGCTTTCCTTGCTTCAAGTCATTTAGATTTTCTTGTCTATGAATTTCATTTTCAACAACCTTTGGCATGGTTGCCAAGTCCTGGAATCCTTTAAGCTCTACTCTTTGTCCATTGTTAATTGAGATATTCACGTCTTGTCTAATTGTCCCCAGTCCTCTTTTGACCCTGCAGGCTCGCAGAAGCCTACCCAAGGCTCGAGCGGCATTTTGCACGTCTTCAGGTTTCTTGAGTTGGGGTTTGGTTGTAACTTCTAGAAGAGGTATACCTAATCTATCTAAGAGATATTCATCCTTATTTTCACCATGTCGGCAAGAATCCTCCTCTAAGCAAATTTGATCCAATTCTAATTTCCCTCCTTCATATTCAATCTGGCCACCGACAGCAATCAACCCAGTTCTTTGAAAACCGCTTGTATTTGAACCATCAACTACTACCTTTCGCATGAATTGTACTTCTTCAATTATTTTGGCTCCTGCTAATTTTGCAAATTGAACTGCAATTCTGATGGCATCTTCATTTGGCCCTCTCGGTGGTTCTTCATCGGTGTAAACTAAACAATTACAGCTTCGATTGTGATATGTAAATTTCCGGATTCCCTCAGCCTGTGCGGCAACATCAATGCTTCCCATTTCACTTGAGGTTGCATGTAGGGTACGGCTAAAGGTTTGATTACTGCCCGATTCCAAATTATCACAATTGCAGAAAAGCTTACCACAGTCAAGCTGTTGGTGTACCTCAAGCCCTGCCTTCAACTTCACAATGTAGTCGCGTTGGTCTAGTTATTAAAAGGAACGGTTGAACATATTCTTGATTTTTGGTAGAAGTACCAGAGCTATGAATCCTAGTATTGGTCCAACTACAAGAAACCCCATCGCCAGAATAGAGAAAAAGGCCCCAATCTGGGCATACTTGTAGGATTGTAAGGTATACGTGACCCATGCCCCCCATACGCCTATCAATGAGAATACAAACATGATTCCTGGGCACCAATTCAGCATCAAACTATAGGTATTCTCGCCCAGACTTGTATTTCCTTCACCTTTTTGCATATTGAAAGTAAACTGGTTAACTCCTTCTAATCCTTGATCGATTTCAACTAGGCTCAGGTTACTATCCTGAAGAGGAATATAGACGTCCATGGTGCAATTCTGGTGCAATGGCACCCTAACCTCGATTTTGTATTTTCCCGGCTTAAGAAAAATATCATAGCTTCCATTTCCAAAATAGGTTTGGTTAATTTCTTGAGAATCAACAAGGATAGTTGCATTTTCTAGAGTAGTAGTGCTGTTTTTCACCACTATTCCAATCTTAATCTTTTCAACTCCGTCGTATTGATCCGGTACTGTGAATAGCAATCCACCTGTCATAAATCCCATGAGAGCTGCTGTAAATATCAGCAGTGAAATTATCTTTACCATTGCAGTCTTTTCACTGATTTCTGGAACTTTCCCTTCGTATGGTTTGTAATCCTTGGGTACAACTTTAGCTACGTTAGTATTTATTTCGTCGGATATCAGAATGACCCCTAATTCTTTACCCTGCTTGGTTAACTCTATTTCCAGATCCGAATCACAACCCACACACGTTCTTGGGAATTTACCAGAATCATCTCCAATTATGACAATTCTGTTTAATTTTTTACATTTGGGGCATTTAAATTCCATTCTTGCCATTACTAA
Organism: Euryarchaeota archaeon UBA136; assembly: GCA_002506485.1. GTDB lineage: Archaea > Thermoplasmatota > Poseidoniia > MGIII > CG-Epi1 > CG-Epi1. The sequence goes on from DAXQ01000074.1 coordinate 14,595, forward strand.
GCTACTTCGGGACTGGCATCTTTGCTGTTAGAGCCCCCTTCTTTCTTTCCAATCTTGATTTGAGGTATCTCCACTTTGAATGGCGGTGGAAGGTTCAGTTTCTTAGCAATATTCAGTACCTCGAAGGAGCCCTGTGCCAAGGCCCTATTGTGTACAGCTTCTGCAATAGCGTCGGGTAATTTGTGTTCCTTGTCCCATTTTTCGACGGCTTTTTTCACAACGCCTTTCGAATTGTCGACATAACCTATAGCACAATCTAGTTGAACTATACCTAATAGTCCGTATGAAACAGTATATCTCATTTCAATATCCATTTCTTTATCCGATTTCTGCTTTATCGATAGAATGGTAGTGTTATGATCTATTCTAACTTGTTTTTGGGGCGCCGATTTTCGATGTCTTTTTGCTTCGATAGCAATTAATTGGAAACCTCTGGCAGGCATTAATCCCCTCACGAGCCCTAGTTATTGATATTATCCTCTAATTGTCAAGTGGTTATTCTTATTATCCCCTATCCTTAGAACTAAAGAATGTATAGAGCTCTAGGGGTATTCTTAATACTCACGACAATCGCCTTTACGGGCTGTCAAGAATCTAACCCAAGCCAAACCATTGTTTCAATGCAGATTGATTCAGATGGGGAGGATACTTGGATCTACGTGTACACCATTCCTCGTGTAATAATGGGCAATTTGACCATTAGTTTGAATGAGGACTCTGTAGAATTAACCTCTGTATTTAGTCATCAGAGAGCAATATCCAAGGAAACAATGAGCAATATAATTGATTCAGATGGCTATTTTGATTTATCGGTTAAAGCGGATTTAAGTGAAGTGCACTGGGAATATTCATGCCAGATCAAGATTATTCCGGATTCTGAATCTGAGGATAATCAAGTTTTAGCTGAGGTAATACTGACAGAAGATATCGAAGAAGAGCCAGAGATTTGGGAATTACCTTATAATGTCCCACTAAATGTTGCGGATGAAGGAGGTTCCATAGTCAAGAATGGTGAAAATAAAAGCCAAGACATTGCAAACTATAGGATTGTCGGGATACTGGTACTTTTGGCGACTGGTGTCGCGGGATATTATTTTTTCAATTGGAGGGCGTCGAAAGAAGTGCAAGGCATGAATTTATCCCAAACACCCCTTGCGTATCGGGTGACAATCGGTCTGGTTGTCGCTTTTCTCCTATATTTGCTTCTATTTCAGATGGGATGGATAAGTTTTGATGCCAGTGATTTGCTTATGTTTTATTCGTTCTCGGTATTTACGGTTTCTTTAGCGGCAGTTCTGGGTGGAATTCTGTTAGGGATGTTCATTGCTACCCGTTCACTTTCAAATCAGGGTTTCACCCCTTTTGAGATTTCTATGCTGAAGCTTAGGGATGACATCCACAAATTGCAGAAAGAGGTCAATTCAATATCCAAGACCACGGACAATGATAAAAAAGGTAATGAAAATGACGAGTAATAGTTATATAAACTTTCCACTCTAGTGATAAACATATGGCACAAGGCGTATACTCCGTACTAGTATCGCTCATCGCATTACTTTTGTTCTCACCAATCGTAGGTGTCAACCAGAATATTGTTGAGAATCATTCGGAACTTTTGGCCAGCAATTATGACGATGGTTCACGCGACGGCGATTATGACGTTTCACTTGAATTTGCAGATGGCAATGAGGGAATCTCCTACGTGACACGTAATGAAGAGATACAGAAAGAATTTGTTGTTACCAATGAAGGGACATTCAATGATACGTACGATTTATCAGTTAGTTGGGACGATCAGTATGATGTTGGTTGGTATTCTGAACCAGATATAGCGGCTGTTTCAGTTTCTTCAGGCACCCAAGAGCCAATTTCATTTACTTTTAGAGCACCCGTTCAAAACGTCTATTCTGGAGATTATTTGGAGTTTACAGTAACAGTTACATCTCAGAACTCCACTTTCACAAACGCTAGTGTTGAACAGAGGTTGGAGATAGAAACACCAATGACATATGCTGTTGACGTTATTACAAGAGAAGGTAGTTCACTAAGTGGTAACCGGGGCGAGACAGTTTCATACTTGGTAGAGGTCACAAATGTTGGTGATACGGCCGAAGAATTTAGTATAGAAGTAGGCTTTCTTCCTAAGGACTGGACAGCCACCCCAAGCTTATCAACTATAGAATTAAACCCTTCAGAGTCAGATACTTTCGTTCTGGCAGTAGAGATTCCTAACACTGCAGCGGAGAATGAGTTTGCAGTTATCCAGACCTCTGTTCATGTCCAAGAGACCGGTTACGATTATATCTATGGATATCTCGACACCAATACTACCGTGAACGATGGGAGAATATATGGTGTTGATATGATTGCTGACGCATTGACCAAGCAGGTAATTCCAGGCGGCCAGATTTTGTATGACCTGTATGTTACCAATACTGGTGAAGCGCCCGATTCTTTCCTTCTGGACCTTGGAAATGTCAGTGCTGGTTGGGGCTCCAACCTCAGCCAGTTTGAAATAGACCTTGAAGACAATGAGACGGCAAACATTGTCTTGAGTGTTTCTTGTCCGCCAGAGTCTGTTAAAGACGACTGGTCCTGGGCCTATGTCAGTATCAGGTCATCCAACAGAGAGCAATTCATGGACGATCTCATAACCCACACTTCAGTCCGCATACCTGTCAGAGATGTTGATTTGACGGTTGAATTAGATACGCTTAGCGGCAACCCCAGTGCCACGATGGTCTATTCAATGACTTTAACTAATTCCGGAACTGATCCTGATGATTTCTTATTGAATATAGAAAGATGCGAAGACTGTGACGCCTGGGGTGTTGCATTGAGTACCTTGTTCATCGAGGATCTACCGGAGGGATCTTCTTATGACTTCGATTTCAGTGTTGAGATTCCTGTTTCAGCACGAAACACAGATTGGGCAGAAATGAGAGTAGTAGCAACATCTGCAGCCAATTCATCCAAGTCTGATTTTGTGGATACAACAACTAATGTTAACAAGATCTTCAATAATCAGATAATAGGAGGTAGCATGCAAATCCTGAATCCAGGTGATGCTTCACAATTCGAGATAACTTTGGTCAATACGGGGAATAGTATTCAGTCTTATACATTCGATTCCAATCAGTTTCCTAGCGGCTGGGACTTTGAGAATTCTTTCCCTTATTCGACAGAGGATTTGGATCCTTATGGCGGCGAAGAGACATTTACAGTTTTTTTTGTAGTTCCGAATGATACATCTCCAGGTTACTTCAATTTCACGGTTGCTTTGGCCCTTGATGAGTCTGGAGTTACAGTCGACACCGTCGAATTGTCGGTAAAGGTTGAGTATTACGCTGAATTTGACCTTCAGGTAATGGAGCTAGAATCATTTGATGATCCTGGCGCCACTCATGTATTTGGAGTAGAGCTATCTAACAATGCCAATGCTGAGGATACGATAGCATTATTCGTTGATCTCCTACCTGATGGTTGGAGTTACTGTATCGGTTCTGACTGTGCAACTTCTATCACTGTTCCTAAAGGCCAGACAAAGACTTTTGAGTTGAAGGTCACATCTAGTCCTACGGAGGCGGCAGATACTATGAATGGTGCTTTCATGATGCTGGTTGGAGTTTCAGGACTTAACGACAAGGTAACTGGCTATGACACTTTCACAGTTTACACCAATCCAGTTTATAATCTGGATGTGGAAACTCCTTCAAATCAAAAGGATGGTGAATCTGGGGAAACAATTCCATTCCAGCTTACAGTTACCAATAATGGTAACGCAGTTGATTACGTAAGTTTGCCATCAGCAATAGCTCCCGCAGGGTGGATTGCTACTTTTTCACAATCATCATTCACTCTGGCCCCCTCTCAGTCCAAGGTAGTATACCTCAATGTGGAGATTCCAGCTAATGTATATGGGGGAGATAATGTAATTCAGGTCAAGGTATCTTCTGATCAGTCTGGCCAAACTACTGATATGGAATTTGTAATATATGTTCCTGAAATAGCCGATATCGACGTTGAATTGAAAACAACAGCCGGGGACGTGACTGCCGGAACCACTGGCAAATTCATCGTCAGACTGTCAAATAACGGCAATACGATTGAGAGCCTGAGTCTGTCAATTGAAGGGAAGCGTTCTTCGTGGTTCTCTCTTCCTTCTGATACAATTGATTTGGAACCAGGTGGTTATCAGGAAATTATCATTGAAGTCAATCCTCCAATTACTCAGGCGGCAGGAGAGATGTCAGGCACTCTGAATGTGACTTTGAGTAGTGATACCTCGAAGACCACCAAGATAGCCCTGCCTTTCACCGTCCTTAAGTCTTATGCGATTCCAGATGAAATTCCAGAAGAGGAAGATGAAGGTTTGTTCGGCCTTCCAGGTCCCGGCCTGATCTCAGTGTTGCTAGTAATCACACTTCTATCACGTTTGAGGCGGAGAATCTGAATCTCAACTGTGGGTACGCCGATAGGGACGTACATTCGTTCAGGTAAGGCTTCTGAATTACCTGATGAGGCAAATGAACTGGCGTCTGTCTTGGAAGAACACTCAGATTCTCAGATTGAGATAAATCTGGAGTCGGAAGACATTCCATTATCGCTAATTAGGGACGCAAGTATAATTCAGGCTAGGAGTACGATAAAGAGTCAGTTAACTCCAGACAAGGATCTTATTCAGTCAATACAAGCATTGAATGAGGCCCACGAAACAATCAACGTAGTGTCAGAGAGGTTGACGGCCTGGTACACTCAAGTAACCGGGGAGCCACGAACAAAGATCGAAGATATATTGGAACTGGAGTCTCTACCTTCTAGAATGGGAATATTGAAAGATTTCTACATGTCAAACAAGACCTTGATTGCCGAGCTCTCGAGATATTTGGATCAAGAATCTCCCAAAGTCTTTCCAAATCTAGTTAAGATTCTTGGCACACAGCTGGCAGTTAGAATTGTAGCGGCTGCAGGGAGTTTGTTCAGATTGGCACGTATGCCCGCGTCTACCATTCAGTTGCTTGGAGCCGAGAAAGCCTTGTTCAGACATATGTCAGATGGGTCACCCCCCCCCAAGCATGGCCTCCTGTATCAGCATCCGTCTGTAAAACAGGCGGTGAGAAAAGACAAGGGCCGTGTTTCTAGAAAATTAGCTGCAAAGGTGGCCATTGCCTCTAAGATTGAATATTATGGAGATAAGAATGAGTGAAAAAAACGAACCAAGATCCTGGCCAGCAACCTTCGGTTTTGGTTTGTTAATGGGTGCTGCGGATGCAGTTCCGGGAGTGAGCGGAGGTACAATTGCGCTTATCATAGGTATATACCAGAAGCTGATAAGCTCAATAACAACCTGTCTAGATTTTGCAAAGGATATGTTCCCGTCACATTCCAGATCTGAATTTTATTCGACTCTTAATTTTCTCTTTCCATTAGGTTGTGGGATGTTGTGTTCTTATTATGTAGTCACCAAAATCTTGGTAGGGCCCGATGATTCTCCTGGTTTGTTGCGTCAAGATTCAACAGGGCCTTACATCTTCTCTTTCTTTTTTGGTTTAGTACTTTTTAGCATAAGAGAGCCATGGCGTTATGTTGCTACTCCCGAGCTCAAGCACTATCTTCTGGCAGTGGCAGGAGTATTGGTTGTTTTCATTTACACTAGCATTAATTTAGAATCTGATAGTGACAGTAAAATTATGCTAATTGTTGGTGGGATGCTTTCCCTCACAGCTATGCTACTACCTGGAGTAAGCGGAGCTTTAGTCCTTCTAACCCTTGGACAATACAATTCCGTAGCAGGTTCGTTTCATGGGGGGGATCTGGAGCCACTTATGTACCTGATTCTGGGTGGCATAATCGGTTTGTTTACGTTTATTCCATTTATGAATTATATGATATCTGAATACATTGACAATACAATGGCAATGTTAGCTGGATTAATGTGTGGTTCGTTGATTACGCTGTGGCCTTGGAAAGAAGCCTACGGTGGCGCGGGTTTGTCTCCCAATCTATATCTTCAGGTCCTTGAAGATTTCAAGTTCGCCTCTATATTCTTGACCTTCTTGTTTTTTGGTGGCGGAATAGTTGCTTCATATGGATTAAAGCAACTTGAGGACCAAGACAGGTCCTAAATCGCTACGAGAGCTTTTAAAAAACCCCCCTTGTGAAGGCAATAATGCGAGTACTCATTGCGGGTGCTGGTGAGGTTGGATTCCGTGTCGCCCGGGACCTTGTTTATCGAGGGCACGAGGTGACCTTAGTAGATTCCAATCCCGCTGCCGTAAAGCGTGCACAGACCCTTGATGTGCAAGTCTTCCAGGGAAATGCAGCTTCGCCAAGACTTCTGTTTGATGAAGCCTCTTTAGAAGAAGCTGATGTGTTTATTGGCGTAACCGGAAAGGATGAAGTTAACATATTGGGTTGTACTCTTGCCAAACAAGCAGGCTGTAATACTATAGCTAGAATCAATAATCCGGCATTCACAGATCTACCGTCCGAACAAAACCATCAGCAGATATTTGGGGTTGACGTTTACGTTAGCCCGGATGAATTAGCAATGCACCGGATATGGCAAATTCTCTCTAGGCCAGCTCTGACCAGGTTGGAACATTTTTCGGTGGGCAAACTTAGAATTTTGGAGGTCAGGCTGAGCGATAGTTCACCTTCAGTCGGTCGCCCTCTTGGGAATATTTCCATGCCACCTCATTGTCGTATTGTTCTGATTGCGCGGGAAGAAGGCGTAATCATCCCTACGTCCAGCGACACATTGATGCCTAGGGATAGGATACTGGTTTTACTTAGTGAATACAGTGAAATAGAGGCATTGTCCGATGCATTGGGAATACCAAAGGAAATAACTGGTGAAAGGAATATCAAACGTATAATGATTGCTGGTACCAGCAAGATTGCTATCAGACTCGCTAAACAGGTTGCAAAAAGATACAAAGAGGTTGAAATTTACATTACTGAACCTGACAGGGAAATGGCCGAGATTGCTAGTTCCCAGCTTCCTGAGGGGGTTCGAGTATTGGTTGGTTCTCCGACGGATCGTCACTTTTTGAGAGAAGAGGGAATCCGCTACGAGGATTTGTTTGTCGCTGCTACGGACAGAGAGGATCTTAATGTTCTGAGCTGTTTATTAGCTAAGAAGGAAGGGGCGAAGCGTACTGTAGCCTTGGTTTACCAGACCGAGTTGGAGTACGTCGTTCAAGATACCGGTATTGATACTTTGATAAATCCAAAGAGAGTTGCTGTTAATGCAATAATAAATCGTGTCACATCAACAGATGAGATAGAGGGTATGGAAGAATTGGAGGGCGGTGATGCCTCAATTCGTGAGTTCTTGATTAAGGGTAAGAATGGAAAAACTGGTAAGAAACTCAAGGATCTCAATGTTCCGGATAATACCTTGTTAGCTATGATTAATAGAGATGGAGAATCACTATTTCCAGATAATGAATCGGTTTTGCAGGCCGGAGATCATGTTTTGGTATTCACCCTTAAAAAGCAACTACCTGAGGTGGAGAACTTTTTCCAGTAATTAATGAGAGCTAGTCTCATACTAAGTCTTGCAGGAACAATTGTAGCTTTTTTTGGATTATCCTTTATCTTACCTATCCTGGCCGGTCTAATCATGGGTGAGGATATTCTGAACTTGCTTTGGATGTTCGGTATCCCTATGGTCTTGTGCTTAGCCGGTGGCGGTTTTCTTTATTCTTATTTTCATATTGATGAAGATATCAGAAATCGCGAAGCTTTCGTCCTAGTCAGTGTGGTCTGGATAATTATGGTGATCTTTGGAGCCATTCCCTACATGGTATCTGAACAGATGGGTTTGATGTCCTATGAAATTGGCCTGGCAGGAGCCCTGTTCGAATCCATGTCTGGACTGACAACAACTGGTGCAACTATGTTTGAGGTTCCTGAGGGTACCACAATCGTAAATTCCAGCCAATATGCAGAAGGATACTTTGATGCTCCTAAATCACTTCTATTGTGGAGATCACAGACTCAATGGTTGGGGGGAATGGGAATTATCGTTTTAGCTACTATTATTTTCTCAAGGCTTTTTGGAGGTGGTATTCAGGTTCTCCAGGCCGAGATGCCAGGAACCGGCCTTACCAGATTAAAACCTCAGATGGCCCAGACAGCACGCCTCTTGTGGAGTTTGTACCTTGCCTTGACCGTTGCCGAGATTGTCCTTCTCCGTTTTCTGGGAGATATTCC
>DAXQ01000017.1 GCA_002506485.1 Euryarchaeota archaeon UBA136
TATTATATAACGTACGTAATTAGCTATTCATGTTCAGCTCGAAGAGCGATGACCCAGACTCACCCTCCAAATGTCCATCGTGCAGTAAGGATATAGGGGTCGAAGATAACACCTACAGATTTCAGATAGTTGACTTTACGTCTGAAGGAACAGGTGGAAACCAGAGGAATGCGGGAAGAGTAATTGCCGTTTCTTGTTCCAAATGCAAGAAAGTCATGGGTTTCGTTAATCAATAGGTATCAAATCCAGAAAGATAATAAAGAAAAAAAGAGTTGCAACCGCTTCTACGGTTGCTAGTATGATAGAGCCTTTTGCAACGGTGTCATAACTAGGTTGTGAGTTAATGGGCAGGTATATGTAATGGATGATTATCTCTATAGGAAGAATCCAACCAGTCCATACAAGAAGGCGGTAATCCCATGGATATATCTCCAGAATACCGGAATAGATCAGAGTTGAAGCTCCAACTATAGTAAATAACCAGGAAAGGCGCATTGTGGGAACTGCTCCAAATTCGGTCGCGAAGGTACGAACTCCGGATTTACGATCAAAATCTGTATCAACTGCCATGGTAGGACAATACAATGCCATCAGGTAGCATAGTGTCGAAAAGAAATAAAGACGGGGGAAATCAAGGAGGGGTTGATTGATAGACCATGCAGCTAAAGGAATCAGAAGGCCCAAGCTTAAGCCATTACACGCTATATCCAAACCAGGCTTAGTCTTCAAACGAAAAGGTTCAAGATTGTAAACAAGTGAAATAACTGTCAGGCCAAGTATGCAATAAACAAACTCAGAACCATAGCTCAAAGACATTACCAAGCATGAGATCTGGAAAACCCAGAATAGATACCAAGCTTGTCTAACGTTAAGGGCTCCACGAACCAGCAAACTGAATTCCTTGCGTGGATTCTTTCGATCCACATCCAAATCACAGATGTGATTAAGAACAAAAGTTGATGAAGTTAGAAGGGCCATAATCAGGAAGCCATAAAACAGATCAAAGTCAAACAATTTTTTTGAACTGACAACAAAACCTATGAAGAATGGAACAAAGGCTACCATCCAGAACTCAAACCCCATCAATCTAAGCCACAGCAAACGGGAAGATTTGTATTCGAAGACCAATCTCATTGGTTAAATCACGTCTTTGGACAATGCGGGGCCCTAAGCTTAATAGCTTTAGGCCACATGAGAAAATATGAGTAAGGATTTCGATTATGCGCATGCCAACAAGAACGTTGTTTGGATGTCGCAGAACACAAACCATCTACCAACTCACTCTGCCATCCAGAAAGCGATAAGGAAGGCCGCGGATGAACGTGAATATACAAAATATCCATTGGCCTCTGGACTTCCTCAATTAAAGAATCTCATCCTGGAAGACCTGGGATTACCTGACCATGATCTACACATAACCAATGGAGGAACTGAGGCATTGTATTGTTTGATGAGGCATATCCAACCCAGGGGAAGCGAAATGATCACATCAGACCCTTCCTATTTTGTAGTTCACAAATTCGCCAAGCTGGGTGGGGCCAAATGTACTGACATACCTATTTACCATGGCAATTACAGATTTGATGTCGAAGATATCAAGGAAGCAATAACACCAGACAGTAAGTCGATATTCCTGATAGATCCCATAAATCCCTTAGGTAGCACCTACCCCAAAGATGAGAAAAGAGCTATCTGTGAAGTGGCTGAGGATCACGACTTATGGGTCATAGATGATATTACCTATCGCGATTTTGCACCTGAACACACTCTGGCAGCGAATTTGCTGCCTGAGAAGACAATTACTGCCTATTCAGTTTCCAAGAACTGTGGATTAGCAGGACTCAGAGTCGGGTCCTTGGTGGGTCCCAAAGAATTCATCCGCGATATCAGGGGTACAATGGTATCTGACCTAGGAATCAGTGTGGTTGGTCAAAGGGCAGCAGTCGCAGCTCTAGAAACAAAACCAGATTGGCTTCCCGGACTAGTTGATACAGCCGTAAAGAATCAGGGACTCATAAAAAATGCAGTGGACAAGGTTGATGGAGCTGAACTACCTGTCTATCCCTCTGCAGCCAGTATGATGGTGATTGACATTGCAGAGCACAATGCAAATCCACAGGACATTCAGGATAAATTATTGTACGAAAATGACATATTTGTAAGGGGCGGAAACTATGTATCCACCAAATTTGGAGACAATTTTATCAGAGTCTCTTTCTCAATTCCAACACAGGAGGTCGAACGGTTCGTTGAAGCGTTTCCTAAAGTTATGGAAGAACTTTCCTAAATATCCAGATTGGCCACAGCTGTAGCATTAGCCTCAATAAACTCACGCCGTTTCTGTACATCATCACCCATCAAATCCTGAAAGACCTCATTGGCCTCTGCTGCATCTTCTATAGTAACTTGAAGGAGAGTCCTTCGATTTGGATCCATTGTTGTTTCCCACAGCTGTTGTGCATTCATTTCCCCAAGACCCTTGTAACGTTGTACTGCACAACCTGAGCCAAATTTGGACTTGATTTTTTTCAGCTGAGAATCATCATAGGCATAATCCATCTTCTTTCCCTTTGTGATCTTATACAAGGGCGGTTGAGCGATATAGACGTAACCGGCGTGAATCAGGTCTTCCATATGACGGTAAAGAAAGGTCAGCAACAATGTCCGGATATGTGCGCCATCAACGTCTGCATCGGTCATTATGACCAATTTATGGTACCGCGCATTCTCCAATTCAAACTCATCTTCTTCTTCAACTCCTGTGATGTTACAACCCATTGCAGTGATTAAGGCCATTACCTCTGTATTACCCAATATCTTATCAATACGTGATTTTTCAACGTTCAGGATTTTTCCTCTCAATGGTAGAATTGCCTGTGTTGCACGATCTCGCCCCTGCTTAGCTGTTCCTCCAGCTGAATCTCCTTCAACAATAAAAATCTCTGATACGGCAGGATCCTTGCTCTGACAATCAGCCAGTTTACCTGGGAGCCCTCCCCCCTCCAGAATGCCTTTACGACGAGTTAGGTCCCTAGCTTTCTTTGCAGCTTCTCTAGCTTGAAAGGCCTGGATACATTTCGATATAATGATTTGACTATCGGAAGGATTCTCAGCAAAGAAATTGGATAAAGATTCGGTCATGACCGTATCAACAATTCCTTTCACTTCGGAATTCCCAAGTTTGGTTTTTGTCTGGCCCTCAAACTGCGGTTCAGGTACCTTTATAGAAAGAACCACCGTCAAACCTTCTCTGACGTCATTACCATCTAAGGGCGGGTCTTTCTCCTTCAATTGATTTCTTTTACGAGCTATATTGTTTATGGATCGAGTCAGGGCTGTTCTGAGACCTGATAAATGAGTGCCACCTTCCCTAGTTGCTATATTGTTTGTAAATGTATGAATATTCTCACGGAAGGCTGTGGTCCACTGAAGTGCTGCCTCAACTTGGACCTGATCTTTTTCTCCATTCACGTACAAGGGCTCACTCATCAAAGCAGTTTTGCCCCTATTCAGAAAAGCAACATATTGTGAGATTCCTCCTTTGTAATAGAATTTCTGCGATTTTCCATCCTCTTCAGAAAGGGTTATCCTGATTCCAGCATTGAGGTAGGCCAGTTCACGGAGGCGATTTCGTAGAATCTGATAATCAAATTCCGTCGTTTCAAAAATACCTTTATCTGGTAGAAATCTAACAGTCGTACCATGTTCATCACTGTCTCCAATCTTCTTTAATTTACTATCTAAATTACCTTTCTTGTATGATTGAGTATAGACTCCACCACTACGATGAATCTCTACCTTAGTCCATAATGATAAGGCATTGACAACAGATACACCAACTCCATGAAGGCCTCCGGATACTTTGTAAGTATCGCTGTCAAATTTACCGCCAGCATGAAGTTTGGTCATCACAATCTCAACTGCAGGTACTTTATGGATAGGGTGATTGTCAACTGGAATACCACGTCCGTTGTCCTTGACTGAACAAGAGCCATCAGAATGAAGAATGATTTCAATTGTATCACAATGACCATTCATAGCCTCATCAATCGAGTTGTCAACTACTTCATAGACAAGATGATGAAGACCTGACTCACCTGTTGTACCGATGTACATTGCAGGTCTTTTGCGTACGGCCTCGAGGCCTTCCAAAACCTGTATCTGGTCTGCTTTATAGTCGTCTGATTTTGAGGGCATTAAACTATCTTGAATACAACTAGACAGGGGCTTTTAAACATATCTCACAAAATGCCCTTTTATCGTCTATTAGTTTATTCTTGGTCAAAGTGTTTTTCTACCTGGTCTCCAACCTGCTGGACATAACTTTCCAGACTGCAATGCCTGAAGTGTTCTTACGGTTTCATCAACACTGCGACCAATATATGATGGATTCACTACTAAGGATCTAAGATAGCCTTGATCATCAATGATAAAGGTTCCACGTAAAGCCTGTCCAGGGTCCTTATCCAAAACTCCATATGAACTAGCTATTTTTAGAGAAGGGTCTGCCAGAAGAGGATAAGATAATTTGTCTATGCCGCCCTTAGTTCGAGGTCTTTCCATCCAGGCTTTATGAGTATATTTTGAATCCGTAGAACAGCCAATCAGCACGCAGTCTGCCTTTTCAAAATCCTTGATTCGGCGATTAAATGAATGTATCTCAGTCGGGCAAAGACTAGAAAAGTCACGAGGATAAAAGAATAGAACTGTCCATTTCTTTTTTTCAATAATCTTAATCAATGATATATGATCATACAGTATCTCTTTCTTCCTAAAGTCAAACTTAACGATATCGCCATCAAACAGAGGGGCGGATTTGCCTATTCGTGGGATTTGGTCAGTCAAAATCAATTACCGTTTAGCCCAATTAAGAAAAATGTATAAAGTTTTGGCCAATAATCTGCGTGTTAGTGTGGCATAAATGGTGAGATCCTTAATAAATCATCCAAAAAATGATGTTACAGCCTCAATAACTACTGAAACGTCCTGGTCAGTAAGGGCTGGATGGACGGGAAGGCTCAGGACCTCAGCAATCAAACGTTCAGCGTTAGGACAGTTCGCTTTCAGACTGGTCATGGGTGGATAGTGATATAACAAACTTGGATAATAGATTCCAGATCCTACTCCATTATCCATAAGATGTTCCTGCAATTGATTGCGGTGCTCGCAACGGATGGTGTACTGGTGGAAAACATGGCCTCGACGATTCTCGGGAACTGTAACACAGCCTGACAACGCCTCATTGTAACGCTTCGCGATTTCACAACGACGACTATTAAAACTCTCCAACTTGGAAAGCTGGACGCGGCCAATCGCAGCTGAGACGTCAGTCATCCTGTAGTTATATCCAAATTCTGTGTGCTGGTACTGCGCAGTCATTCCATGGGATCTCATTACCCTACAACGCTCAGCAATTCCAGAATCATCAGTGGTAATCATTCCACCTTCAGAAGTTGTCATATTCTTGGTAGGGTAAAAGCTGAACCAGCCCGTGTCACCAAAGCTTCCAGCCTTCCCTTCCCAGGATTGGGCATTATGTGCCTGGGCTGAATCCTCAATCAAAAGTAAGTTACACTTCTCCGCAATTTCGACCAATGGTGGGATATTTGCCAATTCGCCATACAAATGGACGGGCTGGATAGCCTTGGTCTTTTCAGTAATGGATTGTTCGACCTGCTCGGGATCCAAACAGAAACCATCTTCCTCGACATCGACAAAGACAGGGGTGGCACCTGTCATCATAATTGCAGAGGCCGTCGCGAAAAACGTGAAAGGTGTCGTTATAACTTCATCACCAGAGCCTATATCATTAGCCAGCATGGCCAAGTGACCTGCAGTGGTACCATTGCTCGTGGCAATGGCATGTTTTACACCAGACATATCGGCAAATTCCTTCTCAAAATGAGATACTTCGGGGCCTTGTGCGATTATTCCGGATCTCAAAACTCTATCAACAGCTGCCCTCTCCTCGGAACCCAGCTGCGGGCTTGCAATAGGTATCACAACGACCGTATCTAAAAAGTACCTATTAAAAATAGAGGTATGGACCACCATTTGGATTTTTTGGAAAAGGTGGAACATAAGATGGTTTTAAGAGGACAACTATGGCAAAGGTTTATATACTAGTATCTACGGCGTCCCATTCGGTGCGAACCATGTTTGAAGAAACAAATATGAAAACCGTGAGCGCTGAGATGTTGGGGACCTTCTTTTTGGTCTTCTTCGGAATCACCGCTTTTGCTAGCTCGGACGACGCCTTCGCGGGCGCTCTGACGTTGGGTCTAACACTGATGGTGCTGATGCACGTCTTTGGGCCCCTATCTGGATGTCATCTGAATCCAGCTGTGACCATTGGAAACATGATGTCCAAGAAGATAAGCCAAGACGATGCGATTGGCTACATGGGCGGTCAGGTTGTAGGGGCAACACTTGGTTTTGTCCTGTTCAAATTCCTGAACCCTGATACTGATGACTCTGCATTAGAGGGAGATATGGCCATTCTAGTGGCAGCTGCCGTTGGAACCATGTTCTTTGTGATGACTCTTTTGAGTACACAGGATCCATTTGCAGTTGGAGCAGCACTGTTTGTCGTTTCCAGCGCCGCGTTCGCTGACGTGAATGCCGGTGTGGATATCGGAATCATGCTTGCCAACGCCATAGATGGAAATGCAGACTGGGCATTCTTCGGAGTGATCGGTTCTGTTGCCGGCGCCTTCCTAGGATGGGCCGTAAAGGACAACGCCCTGGATTAGGACAAAAAAAGAGCTAGTGAGAGGAGTGGGCTTCGGCCCCTCCTCTCTACATCAACTGAGTTACTTCCTCGACGGAACGGAGTTCCTGAAAATAAATTTGCTCGATTGAATCATACATCTCTTCATCACCTTTGATTAGAGATAATACTCCCTCATAGCCTGCCGCTGCTTTCTGCTCGGTCTTGAGTGCTTCTTTCAACATTACCTTGTAATCCGTAGTATGTACGATTTTCGTAGAATCTCTCTCAGTCACTGCCACACCTCCCAATTTGACTATAGCTGTCCGGACCATGTCTGCATGGGTGTGTGATTCACTAGCTTCTTCATCAAAGAATGGTTTGAGATGTAGTCGATTGATGCCCTTTACGTACGCTGAGTAGTGTGAATAAAGAGCTTCGGCCCGTAATTCCCATCCAAGCCCGCCGTTAAGTTTCTCAATAAGTTCTGAATCACTCATATTACTCGATACTTACTTTGGTTGATAAAACTTTTGACTTTCTAGCGTGATTGCACAGGCAAAGCAGCTGTCCTGGTCATAACTATCTTCTGTTTCTCCTCAAAACTAAGCTTGTCAAGAAGACCTTTTTCCAGACCTAGTGAAGAATAGTCAAAATCTAGATGTGAAATCACTGACTCATCAGGCTCTACCAGATCAGACAGTTTATCGGGTACCCGAGAGAATGATACCCAGGCCACGGCTCCAAAACCAGGTTTTATTCCCGCAACTTCTATAGCACGTGAAATCTGTCTCTGAGCGGTAAGGTATAGCAATAATTCTGTCGAACGGTCCTTGGTAAAGTTGTATTTGCCTTCGTGTGCCTTGTCAGCGAGATGAGCTGCCTGGCTAAGATGAAGAGAGCCACATACCCTTTTAGGATTGATTAAAGCAAAATCTGGACCTAGCAATGACATTAGAGCTTCATTATTTTCGCCTTTTAGGCGCCCACAGCCTATTTCCAGTTCCACAATATACAATCGGCAGAGCATATTATATAACCGGTAGCGCGGTTCAGACCACCGGAGAAAATACTGTGGACCCCGAAATAGACGGTAAGGTTGCTCAACTTGAAAGCGGTTTGAGCCTAGAACAACAGAGACTGGAGAAGCTATGGGATGCTTATGAACAGCAAGAAAAGGATTTGAATGCATCTTTGGACCAAATTAATATTTTAGAGGCCGATATCGGAACAAAAGGAACCCTGATCACGTCTTTGCAGGAATTACTAAGTGAAAGAGACGCAAAACTCAGAGAATTGGAAGTAGAAAGGCAAAGGCAGATGAAAGTCGAGGCTGAATATGGTCCAAGGATTAGTGAGATGGAAGACACAATCAAGGATCAAACCGATAAATATGATAGACTTCTATCCATCACTCAGGAAATGGAGAGTGAACTTGATCTGGCCAGACGTGCCTTGCACGCCAGAGACAGTTGGTTCAACCTGAATGTAAGTAGTCTCGAATCAATATCTGATCTAATCAAGGAATGGAGGGATATCCAGGCTGGAAAATTCCCTGAAGGGAGTGGGGCTGGAGGTCCTGGTGGCGGAAAATCCGAATTTGTCGAAGCAATATCTACAATAAAGGGGCTCGGTGCAGTCAAGGCTGAGAATTTGTATGATTCTGGATTCCACACGGTGGAGGAACTGAAAGCGGCATCGGTGGAAGATATTGCCAGCGTCGTCGGTTTCACCAACATGAGTGCAAGCAAAGTAGTCAACGGCGCTAAAGAACTTTAGACTCGTAGGAAATTTTCAACGATTTCTTCGTTCCTGACCTCTGGATGGAAAGACACACCGAATATTTTCCGTGATTTGTGTTTGATTGCTTGGACGCTCTTGTCACTTCTGGCTAATGTCGTAAAGAATTCCAAATTGTCGACTGAGAAGTTATGGATACTGTAGGCCTGGAATTTTCCTTCGCATAGTTCATTGGATTCCAAGGTTCTCACTTCGATCATTCCAATCTCTATATTTTCGACTAGTTTGTCTTCAAAAAGGGAACATACAATCTGCATTCCGGAACAAATGCCAAGAATAGGCCCCTCAAATCCAAGTAGAAGATTCTTGAATATATTCAAATCACCCAGATAGGAATTATCTTGTAGTGATGTGCCGCAGATCATAATCCTGCTAGCCTTGGAAATGTCTTTTTCAGTGCATTCTGTATAATGTAGAACCTCATAGTCTTCAGGTTTAACTATCTCTGCAATAGGAAACACAAATTCCTTTTCACTCAATTTCTCGCTACAGGTGGATATCAAAAGATTGTTCATTCCAACCTTGCCTCCTTGATCTCCAAACGTCCTGAAAAATTGGAATAGTGTTTTGTTGACTCGAGTATCCTTATCGATCGCTTGAACAATGGTGCATCCAGAACAAATGACTCTATCTCACCGCCCTCTCCCGCCGGATTGATTGCATATGTTGATCCCAGGGCAACTAGTTCCTTTACTGATTCTGAATCAATGTTCCGACCAAGCCAGGTCTCATCCAGCGGTTCTGCAGCAACCCCTGTTATGACTGAATCTATGTTGTTGGCCAGTAATTCTTCCAACAACAACTTTTGTGGCATCTGCCACAGAGGATTAAAACACCAGAGATTCAAACGATTGCATATTCGTTGGATTCTCGTAGCCTGATAAACTGAAGCCAGGGCTCCAGTTACAACTCCTTCAATTGAATATTCAGAAATAGCCAAATTGATAAGTAAATACAAATCTTCCAATTCCTTCTCTTTAACGCCACTTGTTCTAGAGGTTAGGTGATGAATACCAATTGCTTCAGCCTGTAGCTTAGTCCATTCGATAGCAGGTGTATGGAACATCCAGCTATCTTCACGTTCGGGATATAGAGTCAAAAGGCAGCTGATTTCATGATCCCGGGATGCGTATTGGAAAGAAAGATAGGAATCCTTACCGCCCGAGAATAAAACCGCCAGTTTCATCTTTTTCTCTTAGCAATCAAATAAACCTCACTTGATTGTTTACGTGATGCTTCAGGAGACAACGTACGAACTGAACCGAATTCATCTATGACTGCCTTGCGAAAATCTTGAAAATCTGAGCCTTCAAACACTTTAACCACGAATGAATTAGTCTTTCTTTCCGATGCTATTTCTAGGGCAAATGAGGCTAATTCTACAGAACGGGCTTGATCAACCGAATAGTTTCCAGACAGATTGGGACTCATATCGGATAGGACCACATCTACCTTAGGTACAAGCTTCTCTAGTTCTTTCCTTGTCTCGGGTTCACGGATATCTCCCTGAAGAAATTGGGCACCTTTCAAAGGAAGAATATGTTGTAGGTCCACTCCTATTAATTTCCCATCTTCACCGATGTATTCAAGGGCTATCTGGGACCAGCCTCCTGGTGCTGCACCCAAATCAAGAACTGTATCATCTTTCCTGAATATTTTACTTCTCTTCTGGATATCCATTAGCTTGTATACTGACCGAGAACGATAACCTTCTCTACGGGCACGCCTTTGGAAAGCGTCAGTACGGCCTCGACGCCCTTGACCAGGCATTATCCTCCGCCAGCTTTCTTAAGTGCCCATTCTGCTGCTTTACAAATATTCTTGTCTGCACCAGTAGTTGTACGGTTACGGATAATATCCAAATGTGGTTTGACCAACGTTGGTTTGTTTGAACCGATATATCCCAATGCTTTAACAACTTCGACATGAATATACCAGTCATCGTTCTTGAGGGCACGCGCCAACCGGGGTACTGCATGATAAACAACCATCCCATTCTTGCTACCAATTCTTCCCAGGGCCGTAGCGCAAGCTTTTCTAAGTTCCGAAGACTTGCTCTCCAGACCTTTAATGAGCCCGGGAACTGCCGGTTTGACAGCTTCAGGATTAGCAAGTCCGAGCATCCCTATACAGTCTGCAGCCCTCTCCTTGAGACGTTCACCTGAGTTAAAAGCTTCTATAACTTCAGGAGCAAGAGCTACCGAAGGAACGGGGTATTTTTTCGCAAATTCTGTCAAAAGAACAATTGAATGGTAAGTAACACGCCAATCATCATCTCCAATCGCATTCTTTAGTTCAGGCAGAGCTACCTTAGGTACTGTATGCAATATCTTTGACAGGGATTCTTGAGTCTGATAGCGTACGTCCTTGTCATCGTCACTAAGCATCTCGAAAAGAACCGCAATTGTATCGCTTGCTTTGGCGTCTGACTTCAATGAAAAACGTGTCCAAATATCAACAACCTTGCTTCTGACGCTCGGGTAGGGGCTATCCAAGGTCTCCTGAATTGATTCAAATATCTCCTCTTCACGTGAAACTTTTACTTTACGAAGTTCTAGCAAACCATCAATAATCGCTTCTTGAGGTGATGCCAATTGACCAGGTAATACTCTCAGGAAAGAAGTTATGATTGGATCTGCCCACTTATCGTCAGTTTGTGCTTGAATCACAAGGGCCTTGATCGCTGCTGTCCTTTCAATTTCCGTACCGCCCTCCATTTCAGCAAGATTACGCTCGATTTTGCGGTCTAGTGAACCGCCGCCAGTAGAATCTGTCCATTGACCAACGGTTTCTTTCAAATTCTGAAATCTATCTCGGAAACTCACGATAACTCATCTGGGGATGATAGTAATAAACCTAGCTTGATTGAAGGAGCATGCCGACGGTGGCTGAAAAGTTCATAAGCGACAATGGGGCGAAGGTTCATGACCGCATCAGGATAAGTACCGATGCAAAAACTTACGAGGGATTTCTTCTACCTAGACATAATTTTTCTGGAGAAGATATCGTAGTTCTAAAGCTTGACAATGGCTACAATATTGGAGTTTCGGTGGAAGATGCTGAATTGGCCATTCTTTCAAAAGCAAAGAAAGATAAGGTTGAATTTACGAAGAAGAAGAAAAACAAGGAACTGAAGGATATAACCGTACTGGCAACTGGAGGCACTATTGCCTCTTTCGTTGACTACAAAACCGGAGCTGTAAGTCCTGCAATAACTGCTGAGCAGCTAGTAAATTCAGTCAGTGCATTAGACAAAGTTGCGAATATCGATGCTGAGCCTCTTTTCTCATTGGCTTCGGAAGATATGGCTCCTAAACACTGGGAAGGGATAGCAAAGAAAGCAAAAGAGATTCATGACAAGAAACAGCATGGAATAGTCATCGGTCACGGAACCGATACTATGGCTTATTCTGCGGCTGCATTATCATTCCAGCTACCTGAAATATCTAATCCTGTAATATTCACAGGTGCACAGCGCAGTCCTGACAGACCCTCGAGTGATGCTCACCTGAATCTGGTAGGAGCTGCCAAGGCAGCTATGACTGATTTGGGTGAGATTGCTATTGCGATGCATCAGACCACAGATGATGAGAATGTGGCTCTATGGAGAGGAACGCGTGTCAGAAAAGCCCATTCATCAAGGAGAGATGCATTTATGTCTCCAAACGAAGGACCCTTGGGTCTAGTGAAGGAGAACGTAGAATTGAAAGGTAAATATCGCCCCACTGCAAAAGAAACTAAAATGGAATCTGGTTTCGAGGACAGCATCGGGATGGTATGGTCACATCCAGGACTTGGAATTGAAGACTGGGAGAGTATAACTTCAAGAAAAAAAGGTGTGGTGATCGCGGGAACTGGGTTAGGACATGTCAAATCGGAACTGCTAGAAAGTATTGGAAAGACTGCCAAAGACATGCCTGTGGCCGTAACGACACAATGCCTGAGCGGATCAACTAATCTCAATGTTTATAGGAATGGAAGGGAACTACTCCAAAAAGGAGTTGTGGAGACCTACGATATGCTACCCGAAACTGCATTGGTGAAAATGATGTGGCTTTCAAAACACAGAGCGGATGAAGTTAGAGAATTGATGGGAGAGAACTTGATTGGGGAAATATCAAATTCTCGGAAATTGGGCTAAGGAAATCTCTTTAGACCACAGTTCAATATTGACGTATGATTAATCCGCAATATCAGGAGTTGGCGAATTTATTAATCAACCATTCATGTACTTTGAAAAAAGGCGAGAAGTTGTTGATTGAGGCCTTTGACGTACCTGAAGAGATGGTTATTGCAACTATCAGAGCGGCAAGAAAGGCCGGCGGATTGCCATTTGTCACCTGGAAGAACAACCTTATTCTCAAAGAACTGATCTCAGAGACCACGGATGAACATATGGATCTGATAGGTTCTGTCGAAAAGTTCAGGATGAAAAATATGGATGCCTACATCGGTTTACGGGGAAGTTTGAACATATCTGAGATGTCGGACGTCAAATCTGACAAAATGGCTGTTTACCAATCAAAGCTGTTACAAAAGGTCCATTTCCAGGAGAGAGTCCCGAATACAAAATGGGTAGTTTTGAGGTGGCCTACGCCATCAATGGCCCAACAGGCCAACATGTCTACCGAAGCATTTGAAAAATTCTACTTTGACGTCTGTTGTCTGGACTACACCAAAATGGCAAAGGCAATGGAACCTCTTAGGAAATTGATGAACCGAACTGATAAGGTACACATCAAAGGGCCCGGGACCGACCTACGCTTTTCAATCAAGGGGATACCTGCTATCTCTTGCGCTGGTGAACACAATGTACCGGATGGGGAGTGTTTTACGGCGCCTGTGAAGGACTCAGTGGAAGGGCATATACAGTTCAATGCCGAAACCTTGTACCATGGAACCGTGTTCAATGACATAAGACTCGAATTTGAAAAGGGCAAAGTCGTCAAGGCAACTGGAAGTGATGATGGTAAAATAAACGAGATTCTGGATTCTGATGAAGGGGCAAGATACATTGGTGAATTCGCAATTGCTTTCAACCCCTACATAACTGAACCAATGAAGGATATTCTGTTCGATGAGAAGATTGCTGGAAGCTTCCACTTCACCCCGGGCAATGCCTATGACATGGCTGACAATGGAAACCGATCTGATGTACATTGGGATATGGTTCTGATTCAAAGGCCTGATTATGGTGGTGGAGAGATGTGGTTTGATGACGTACTGATAAGAAAAGATGGTGAATTCATTTTACCAGAACTGAAAGGACTGAATCAAGAAAATTTGATGTAGTATGAACGTTGACGACAAAGATAATGCAATCGCTAGTGCTGAACAGGCTGGCTTGTATTATTCAAGCAATTCTGAACTAGGATATACTCGTCAAATAAAAGAGGAGGAACCTATTTTTCTAGATACTAATGGAAAACAATTGAAAGGAAAGAGAGAATTGAAAAGAATTGAGGACATGAGAATTCCCCCTGCATGGACTGATGTCTGGATATGTGAAGAGAAAAATGGCCATTTACAAGCTACAGGAATTGATGCAAAGAAAAGAACGCAGTACATCTACCATCCAATATGGACGCAACTTAGGAGCGAAGCGAAATTCGACAAGATGGCTTCTTTTGGAAAGGTTTTGCCAAGGATTAGAGATAAATATTTTGAAGATATCGCAGAGGAAGGTAATGAGAGGCAGAATGATCTTCCTTATAGAAGAGTAATGGCCCTTATTATCAGATTATTGGATACTACCTTTATCCGTATAGGAAATGAAACTTCTCGTGACGATGAAAAAGCTACCTATGGGTTATCAACTATGCAAGATGAGCATATGGAATTTGAACCAACGGAAATAACCAATGAAGAGGATAAATGGTATGATGCTCAAGTAGGGGGTAAATTCACCTTTGTTGGAAAAAGTAGCAAAAAACATGAGATTGAGATAAACGATGAAGAGATAGTCGATTTACCAGCTCTGATAATGATGTGTAAAGATGCAAAGAAAGGGAAAAGCGATGACCTATTCCTGTACTTTGATGAGAATGGAAATACAAACGATGTTAAGGCATACCATGTCAATGAATATCTGCAAAAAATTTCTGGAGAAAAATACACTGCCAAAGATTTCAGAACGTGGGGGGGGACCAAGCTTGCTGCAAAATCACTTACAGATTTTAAAAAGAAAGACGATAAGAAACAACGTAAAAAGAACGTGACGAAGATGGTGAAGGAAGTGGCTGTAAAATTAGGTAATACTCCTGCGGTTTGTAGAGGGTCATATATTCACCCCAGATTTATCAATGATTATCTAAGAGGCTCTTTTTTCAGGCTGTGGAAAGAATCAGAAGGGGTACAGATGTATCCCCTAAGCGAAAACGAAAGCCATGTCATCAGATATCTGGAAAATAGATAGGTTTAAACACCTCTATTGAATGTGTTGTAAAGATGGCTCTTAGTGATCTCACTCCAGAAGACAAGAAAGTCTACCAATACTTGAAAGCTAATGATTTTGTCGAGGAGGCATGGTCCACAAGTAAGGCTGCCAGGGCGCTGAAGATGAAAGAGGATGATGTCTACGTTTCCCTCTGTAATCTAGCCGAATATATGAGGGGCAATATCCATATTCACTATAGAGACGGTTCTATCCGTGTCGGAGCCAACTAACTGCTCAAAGTGAAGAGTTGCCAATCCCCTTTTCCATCCAGATAACCCAAACGAACCCCACAATCTAACCATCCATGAGCATAATTGATGGCTGCAAAGGCATCATCACCCCGTCCCTCACTTAGAAAATACTTTGAATCTGAAAGATACGCCCCTACCATTTCTAGAATATCTTGTGCCTTACTATAATTGTCACTTCTGGAATCACCAATAATTGACACTTTGGCAAGTGCTTTCTCAGTTAGTGCCAAATATTTTTCGATTCTTTCGCTAGTTACTGAGAATTTGGCCATGATTGGTGAGAGATTGTGGTCTTAATCTTTATTGACCGTAAATTATTAAGTCTTTGACAATAATGATGATTTGTGTACAAAAAAGGATTCAGCCTAATTTGCGCGTTGATGTTTCTACTAATGACTCTATTTATTATTCCAGATACTGAAGCTGAAACAACTCTAACAGGAGGGCAGGAACATATCCATCTTAATATGAAAGAAATGGATGATTTATCACCTGAAACTTGGGGTGATAATAATAGAGAAGCAATCAAGGAAAATCCACCAAGATCCTGGGAGGACGATCCTACAGGTTTCCTCGGGCGAACCCGCGAATGGAAAGATGTTGGAACTTGGACAACTGCAAATGGAAATGTGTTTGATATAGGATTAGGC
This sequence comes from Euryarchaeota archaeon UBA136, assembly GCA_002506485.1. Classification (GTDB taxonomy): domain Archaea; phylum Thermoplasmatota; class Poseidoniia; order MGIII; family CG-Epi1; genus CG-Epi1. The sequence goes on from DAXQ01000017.1 coordinate 15,847, forward strand.
GGACCCGTAAAATTCAACCTCTGGTGGAGAGAAACTGATCAAGGACAGGACGATGAGTATGATGCTTCAGTCCAATATCGCTTCAGATTGAATATTGATGGACAAGAGGCTGCATTTTACACTGATGAAGGAGGTGGATCCCATGAATGTGCGCAGTCTGAACCATGCGAATGGAATGGACAGGTTGGCAATATCAACATTAGTTCAGCAACTAAAGGTGCTATTTTTGATATAGAAATTGAGTACTGGGCTTTTTCAGATATAGAGATATACTATGATAATGTAAGCTTCAATAGCGGAGTGGCATTTGGTGCTGACGCAATTAAATTTGGTCAATCTGGCATCAAGGGACAAGCTGTTAGTTTTGATTTCATTCAAGCTTGGGATACTGACGCAAGAGAAGCAGTAAATGGAGATTATATCAGGCTCATCGTAGATGGCGTTGGCTTGAATAGTTCACTTCAAAAAGATGGTTACCCTATTATTGAAGATGGTTTAGATTATGACCTAAATGGAACTACTATTACTTCTACAAAAATTACTTGGTATATTGATGATGGATATGCAAAACTGGATCAATCTGTTATTAGCTTCTCACTGACTAGAAGAAGTTGTGATACTGCACCACCTATAGATTTTAATACAGTAGATATACTGAAACAAAGTTCTGGAAGTTCAAGTGATGATGGGGCATTATCTGTTCCTGGATTCGAAATAATACTATCTATTGTTGCAATAGCTTTTGTAACAAGAAGAGCTAAGCAGTATTAACCGAAAACCATTAATCTCGTGGTGGGTTTGTTCATTGTGAACAGACGGATAGTGGCTATTGGAATTTTGTTGATGCTGTTAACTGGCATTCTCACTCAATCTATTCTGGCAGCTGACGGCGAGGAAGCTGAGAGCGGCTTGCAGAGCAATCCCATACCTTTGCATCTAAATTTGAAAGAGTCGGCTAAATTCTCACCTGAAACTAGATCTGACGTTGAGTACATTGCTTCCGAAGAGAAGTATTCTTCGCATGAACAAAATACACCCCCACCATTTTCAACACGAAATAAGGGGGAATTCAAGTCGATGGGTGTGTGGGAAAGTGACCCAGTTGGTCATGAAATCACAATAAGTGATGTCATGTTCAGCCTGTGGTGGGTCGAAGACCCGGATGATGAGGACTATGCTGCAAATCTAGAACTGAGATGGACTGTATTCCTGGATGGGGAGCAAATATTCCAGTATGAAGACAACGAAGATGATCATGACGGTGATGATTACGCGGATGGCACGGGCCCTTGTGACCAAACAAGGGATGATCCCTGTGAATATGCAGAGTCGCCAACCAATGATTTTCCGGAAACAGTAGTCCAAAGTGGACAAACCCTTTCTCTGGAAGCTGAGATGAAAGCATTCCAAGCCATCTACATCTACTATGATAATATGAGCCGGGACTCAGGAATGATGATCCAGGCAAATGCCGTCAGCTTTGGAAAATCAAATATCGGAAGTGATACCGTGGGATTTGAATTTGTAGAAGCTTGGGGGACGAATGTACAAGAAGCAATTGATGGAAATTTTCTTACAATTATAGTTGATAGTATTGAGTTAGACAACTCACAACAGACGAGTGGATACCCTCTGATAGGGAGGGG
>DAXQ01000022.1 GCA_002506485.1 Euryarchaeota archaeon UBA136
ATATATCTTCAAAGGATAATATTGAAAAACTGGACAAAGCGTCTGCGATAATAACCTCTGCGGACTATGAATTGGCATTAAAGAATGCCACGAACGCAGGTTTAATCACTTATAATTCTGGTGATTCTGATTTCAGATTGAATGATGAAGGCCAACTGAATGATGGGCAGAAGAAGGCACTTGAGACCATCCGGCAGTTTCTGAAGGAAAATGGTTCAACAGGTGTTCAGGATTGTATTGAAACTGCAGTCTTGGAAAAATTGGACCTAATTGCAGTTTATCCAGTCGAGGATGAGACCCATTTTACAGATAGCCAGGGCCGCGTTCTACCAGATGCCTACCTTGTCCCTCGTGAGTCTACGGCTCATGATCTGGCCTATAAGGTCCATACAGACATAGGAGACAGTTTCATACGTGCCATAGATTGTCGCAGCAAGCGGATAATTGGTAAGGATTATGAACTACAAGACGGTGATATAATCAAGATTGTCGCAGGATCCTAATTGAGAATAGACGAACTGGATTCACTTCGGGCCACAGCTCTGGTCATGATGCTGGTCTTGAATTTTGTAACCGATCTCAACCATTTTGGGATAATGAACACCGAGACGGGTGATCAGTGGTGGTGGATGGCCAGGATCGCAGCTTCATTATTTGTTGGAATATCTGGCGTCTCATATTTTCTGGCGCATCGACTGGAATATGATTTCACCAAGACCTCTGGAAGGACCAAGCGTTTGATATTCTGGGCATTTGTGATTACGATTATAACCTATATATTTGAGCCATCAGCGTATGTCCGTTTTGGGGTACTACATTTGCTGGCATTGGCCAGTATCGTGGCTTTTCCCGTTGCGCGTAAACCTGAATTTGCGCTTGGAATAGGGCTAATTCTTCTTATAATTCCATTGTCATCAAATTCCAATCTGGTCTGGCTTGGTTTGAGAGAAACCGGCTTCATTGCAGTAGATTATTTCCCCCTGAACCCCTGGTTGGGCATATTTTTCATTGGTCTGGCGCTTGCAAGCAGGATTTATCCCGAAGGCAAGCCATTGATCGAAATTCAATGGCCTGAGAAGTGGCTGTGGTTTGGCCGTAATACTTTAACAATATATGTCATACACCAGCCGATATTGATAGGCCTGTTGGTTTTGACCGGACAGGTCCCGTTGGAGGATATTCTATGATAGCACAGAATCTGGATGCGATTTCCAAGAAGATTGGAGAAGCTACGATTGCCGCTGGCCGTGATGTATCTGAGATAACTCTGATTGGTGTTACCAAGACCAAACCCCTGGAAATGATAAAGAAGGCATTCGAGGCAGGATTGACTGATGTTGGGGAGAATTATGTCAGGGATTTCTCGGATAAGCAAACTAGCTACCATCCTTCCGGATTGAATTATCATTTCATAGGAAGATTACCTACCAAAAAAGCCCGGAAGATAGTAGGCAAGGCCCACCTGATTCATTCTGTTGGTTCCATGAAACTGGCCAATAAAATAGATTTCGTCTGTTCCAAGGAAAAGATCCGTCAAGATATCCTGATTCAGGTCAATCAGGGTGGTGAATTATCCAAGTCAGGTGTAGAACCTGACGATCTCGAAGCATTAATGGAGGAAGCCTTGTCGTTGCCTAATATCAGAATCCGGGGTTTGATGTCCATACCACCTTTTCACGAGCCAGCCCAGCCTCATTTCTACCAACTCAGACATCTACGGGATAATTTACAAGAAAAGTTGGGGATTGAATTACCTTTCTTGTCAATGGGAATGTCTGGAGACTTTATTGAAGCTATTTCTGAAGGCGCTACACACATACGTGTTGGAACCTCAATTTTTGGTTCCCGTTAATTATCAAAATATTCGACTATAGCCTTTCCAGTTCTTTCTGCTGTTTTCCCGTCCCACAATTCAGGAATTCTACCTTTTCTTCCGCCTGTATTAACAATATTCTTCCACTCTTTGACTATATTCTCAGTAGAATTTCCAACCACTGTATTCGTGCCTTGTTCAACAGTTATTGGTCTCTCTGTATTCTCTCTTATGGTTATGCATGGGATTCCTAATGCCGTCGTTTCTTCCTGAAGCCCTCCGGAATCAGTGAGTACTACTTTGGCATGTTTCATCAGGGCCAGGAAATCAAGATATCCCAAGGGTTCAGTTACCACAAAATTCGGAATCTGTTTTATTCTACTATCAAAACCGAACTCGTTTATCATCTTCGAAGTTCTTGGATGAGCTGGAAAGACGATTGGAATATCTTTACCAATCGTTTCCAAGGCTTCCATAATTCCTGAAAAGGTATTCTCATCATCTACATTTGAAGGCCGGTGCAAGGTAATTAGGGCATAATTCCCCTTGGAAATTTTCAGCTTGTTATGTACATCACTCTTCTCAGACTTTTTGGAGTGATTCAATAAACTATCAATCATGATATTTCCCACCAGCTTGATGTTTTCGGCCTTCACACCTTCGTTAGCGAGATTCTGGTCTGCATCCGGAGATGGCGTGAAAAGCAAGTCAGATATCCTGTCAGTCAGGATACGGTTGATCTCCTCTGGCATACTCATATCGAACGATCTCAGCCCCGCCTCAACATGGGCTACAGGAATCAAAAGTTTGGCCGCAACTAAAGCGCAGGCAATAGTAGAATTAACATCACCCGCTACGATTACCATGGAGGGATTTTTTTCATCACACACTTTCTCGAAATCGAGCATTATTCTTGCAGTTTGTCCAGCATGACTGCCTGACCCAACCCCCAGATAAACATCCGGTTTTGGCATTTCCAGTTCATCAAAGAATATTTTACTCATATTCTCGTCATAATGCTGTCCCGTGTGGACTAGGAGAACTGGTAATTCTCTTGATTTTAGTTCATCATACAGCGGTGCTATCTTCATGAAATTTGGGCGTGCACCAACAACTAGAATTATGGGATTCACGATTTTGTAGAGAGAACGGTGTTTTAATCCTTGCTTAAAGTACTAGAGACCCTTATCAGTTCAGAACCAAGCCCTTCGATTCTACTTTTTATATCTGAATTGACAATTTTATCTTCTTCAAAGTCATTTTTAGTGGCGTAAACGAATTTGGGGACGATATAGCACCTGAAATCAAGCATCAGTGAATTTGCAAGAGACATTACGGACATGTAGCCGTTTCTCCCACCTGCGGCACACATAAATCCGAAAGTTTTGTCATAGAGCATACTCCCTCCCAGTTCGACAATATTTTTCGCCCCGGAACTTGCGTTGAAGTTGTAAACTGGAATTGCCATTATGATTCCTTCTGCATTCTTCACCTTCTCCCTGAAATCAAGGACCTCTGGTAAATCATAGCAATCATCTCCATCACACATAGGCAAAGGATTCTTCTGGAGATTAAAGAGTTCAACATCCTTTTCAAAAGAATCTACCAGATATTTTGCCATTACTTGACTTCTGCTACCAGTGCGTAGGCTGGTACTAACTATCAAAAAGCTCAAGTTTATTGATTGTACAATGGCGGAAAGAGATAATCTGCCTGCTTGTCCCCGTCGTATTGGACAACGTAGAAACCACTCACCATTTCGGAAATCATGATGTATCCGCGCGGGTCGTACTGTAAACCCCAGTTAAACGGAATCATGCATGATGCCCAACAATCAGCCAAGTCATAGGCCAGCTCGCTAGCTGGATCGTCAATCCAGTCAGGACCGTGTGATAGGTAGTAAGCACGAGAGTGGGTCTTGCCGAGGCTGGTGATTGCCTGCCAGCCACGCTCCGGTTCTGGACTGCCGTTTTCCCATGCAATTGTATTCCAGATGTCACCATGATCGGTTACCCACGCACCAGCGTGATAATGAGCCCAGTAGACGTTGCCTCCGCCTCCAGTATCTCCGTTATGCGGGCTAAATATGTAGCCACCAGGAATGTAGTGCTGTGGATGTGTGGTGATGTTGCCATTTCCGTCTACTTTTGTGCTAGTACCAGGCAGTCTCCACTTTGAGACCAGGAATGGCTTGGTGGGGTCAGTCGTGTCGATTGTCCAGACCCAACCAGTGTGGTTGGCATTGCTACCATACTCAGGGGCAATGAGGGTGTAATGACGCCAGTTGATGCCGTAGTTCGGGTCCTCATATCCGGTACCGCATTTGGCAGGCCATGGTTCCGGGCTGCCAGCGTAGATACCTTCGCAGACAAGATGATCATATGGAATCACATAGTGGATGTTGCCATTACCGTCAGGTGGACTTGTCCACTTTTCGGCGCTCATCCCTGCATGTCCGCCGCCTTCGGGACCATACCATCCGTCATTTGCTGACGGGCAGCCCATCCATCGTCCCACCTCATTATTCTGCGGCCATGAGAGGCCAAGTGGGTCAGGGACGGTAGGTGGATTGCTAACATCCACTATTCGGAGTCCGGCATCCCAGTATGCTGCATAGAGCAGAAGTTGTCCAGTAATAGGATGGCGGTGGAGAACATTGTCATGGTTGAATACTGTCCCACCACACGTTGTGGCTGGATCTGGAGTGTACCCTCCATGACGCTCGATAGCCCTTACAGACTCATTCTCACCCTCAAAGGGGTTAATGCTACCAAAGTCAGGTGCCCAGAAAATTTGTGTGCCCTTGTAACCAACCCCTCCAGCAATAATCTCCGGGTAGGGATCAGCTCCGAAAAGAAAGACGTGGCATTCATCCTGCTGGGTTGGTGGTGCGTTATCCCAATCACAATAGACATGGACGTCCTGATTGTGGAAACCAGCTGGTGGATTGTTCCATTCAGCACGCTTGACTGGATAGTTCTTGTTGCTGACGTCGATCAGATCCAGCCTGTTCATACCAGAGTTCAGTTCACTCCCAGAAGGTATGGGGTCCAGTTCACTGTTGGTCAGTTCGTGGTTGATGAGAACCCAGTTGTTGTCCCGCGTCACTTTGATATCGATGATACGAGCTATATCTGCATAATAAGTAGACATCAGTTGGACATTGTTTGGTTCTCGGATATCTAGGATGTGGAATTGGTTGTATGCAGCTACATACGCATAGCATCCTTCCACACAGTCTGGAAAATCGCCTTCAATTATTACTTCCGAGTTGTCACCAGGTGTTGGTGCAGTGTTCTTGAAATTACTGTAGCAAGGGCGCCCTATCCATCCATTATCAGGATCAGTTTCAGGTTTCAGCTGTCCGTCGCAGTTGAGGTTATGGTAGTCGATTAGCGTCATGTTCTTTGTCATCAGAAAATGTTCACTTAGGTTGGTGTGACTGTGGTTTCCGGGACCTGTAATCTCAGTTACAGGGTCCACCCAGGCATAATTATTGTTGTTTGAAACGCCATAATTGTCTTTGTAATATACAAAGCTAGCGATACCTGAAACTGTCAATAGCACTACAATCCCTATACTCATCAGTTTTTCTTGACTTAGGTCCACCTATACACCTATTCTGCGGATATTAGTGGGATTATATAGTTTGTTTACCATGTCGATGAA
>DAXQ01000001.1:0-1692 GCA_002506485.1 Euryarchaeota archaeon UBA136
TATTAATTCTAAACTGTTTTTTAATTTAGCAGTTATAGGTCTACTTTTAGTTACTTTTCTTTCTGTGCAAGCACAAGATGATCAAGCGGGCTCTACTAATATAGAAGAGATTACTGTAACCGGTAGTCAGATCAAAGGCGCCAAAATTACTGGTGCATTACCAGTATCGGTTTTGGAATTCACTGATATAGATAGTCTTGGAGTGGATGGCGGAGACGAACTGCTTGAGAACGTGGTTGAAAATGGCATGAATCTATTTAATGAAACTGAGAATGCCTCTGGAGGAGTGAACTCAGCCAGAGGTGATATGGGTGCCTACAATCTGAGAAATATGGGTGTTGGCAACACTCTAACCTTGTTAAACGGAAGAAGATTGGTTAACTCGCCAGGATATCAAACTGAATTAATCGGTGGAGATTACGTTCCAACAATGACAGTGAACTCCAACTTGGTTCCTGTATACGGTATTGAAAGGATGGAAATACTAAGGGATGGTGCATCAGCTATTTACGGCGCAGATGCTGTGGCTGGAGTTGTTAACAACGTTTTGCAACAAGATTATGAAGGGTTTGTCTTTAGAATAAAAACAAATTCCTACGACCACTTTGATGCTAACGATACAACCTTCACTGCCAAATATGGCAAAGACTTCAATGACGGTGCAAGCAATGTCAGTATCTTCGTCAATTACTACGATAGAGAGAGGATCTTGGCTGCTGAAGACCCAAGATGGGGTGATTCAGATCACAGAAAATGGACCACTTGCGACTTACCCGAGGGAGTGGAAGACGAGGGGCGCTGTCTAGATGATGGTAATCCTTGGGCTGGAAGTACAAGCTTTAGGAACCTCAGTACTAATAATCTGTATGGTCAATTTGATATGGTGAAAAGCAGTGAACACGGTAGCAGTCATCCATACAATCATGTTTTTACCGATTCGAATGGTGAGTTCGAAGTTTTTCCACTCGGAGATCCACGTTGCAACAATCGTTCAAGCCAGAATGGGGAAGTATTTGACACCGGTTATGGTACTTGTATTGCACAAGATGGCAATGGTGTAGAACGGTTCAACCTATGGGGAGATACGGATTACAGATCAGAACTAAAAAGGGAAAACGTTTTTATCTTCATCAATCATGAACTTGACAACGGCAACGAAGCATTCACTGAGATTGGATTCTATGAGTCTGCTTCAAATCTAACTCGGCATCCCTCATATGCTTTCTCTTCCTCAAAGCACAGAGTCGGTCCTGATAATTATTGGCTGAATCAAATGACACTTGCTGACGGTACGGCACTTTTTGCTGGAAAGGAGTTGTATATTGATAACTACCGCTATGCCGAAATCTATAGAAAAGTTGATGTCAAGAAACGCACCCACAGGTTTTTACAGGGCCTCAGAGGTTCGAGTGGAGACTGGGATTGGGAAACAGCTTTTTTGACATCCAAAGCGACCTCAGATGATGTTACTGGCAATAGATTGTCAAACAATCTAATCAAAGCAGCACTCTGGGATTCTACCCCAGCTGCCTATAACCCTTTTAGTGCTGGTGTGGATTCAAATCTTGATCAAGCGGTTATTGATGTCTATAGAAAAGGTTCGAGTGAGCTTAGAATGCTAGATTTTAAAGCTTCAAATAATGAAATCGCAGACCTTCCTGCTGGTCCTCTGGGTCTATTAGTAGGTTTTGA
>DAXQ01000001.1:2078-3604 GCA_002506485.1 Euryarchaeota archaeon UBA136
TTACACAGATTACGAAGGTGATACCTATCCCCTGGTTTCAGATGTTTTGAACTCAAGTCCTACAGGTGATGTTTCGGGTGAACACCGTGTAAAATCCATTTTTACTGAATTACAAATACCTATAGCAGCAACCGCCAATGCACAGATTGCTCTAAGATACGAAGATTCCACAGACGTGGAAAGCGCTATGGTTGGAAAATTTGCTGTCGGGTGGAATATCACTGATTGGTTGTTATTCAGAGGTTCAGTTTCAACAGCCTACAGGGCTCCAAACATAATTCAGGTCAATGAAAAAATAGTTGTGAGAACTGGAACCAGAAATGATTACAGCTTCTATCGATTACAACAAGCAAATGGGATATCCACATCCAGCTCAACTTTGGATTCTCGTTATTCCATGCAGAGACAAGCATCAGGAGCTGAAAATCTTAAGTCTGAAGAGTCGGATAATACCTCCGTTGGATTTGTTATTACTCCTGTTGATGGCTTGGTAATCACAGCTGATTATTGGACTATTGAAAAAGAAAACACTATAGGTTTGTTTGGCAGAAATAACCATACGGTGAATGACATGATGTTGAGATGGGCAAACGGTACGAACAATTGTGACACTTTTGTTGGCAACCCAGCGGTTGTCAGAGAAGCACCTGATTCAGGTGATATTGAAGATGGCTATTTTGCTACTGCTGGCGTATGTCCGTTTGGTGTTATTAAGTATGTTGCTGATGAGTATCTAAACTTAGCCACAAGAACCATAGAAGGATACGACATCGGGATTTACTATGACGTTGATACTGATTTCGGTGATTTTGGAATTCGCTATATTGGCAGCTACATAGATAAGTTCGAGCAAGTTCCTGGAGGAGAATTCTCTGCGATGGCAGCCCAACAAGCATCAGGTGCAATTCCAGCAGATATACCAATCGATGGGTTTGGTGACTTGCTTGGAACTAATGGCAATTACGACGAGAAACACAGACTACGACTTTCATGGAACAAAGGTCCATGGGGCACTACACTTACTGGTTTGAGAAAAGGTTCTTTTTACCAGAGTAGCCTCACGCTTTCTGATGGTACTCGTTTTGTGATTCCTTCCATGACAGTAATGGATCTTACCGTCGATTACCGTTTTAATTTGAAGAATTCTGCAGCAAGGATAAGATTTGCTGTTAAGAATTTAGCCGATGAGAGAGCACCAACTGCAGACAGATACTATGGCTTTTTTGCAGATGCTCACCAAGACTTAGGAAGAAACTTTTACGTAGACTTCAGGGTATCTCTCTAAGTAGTTTAGCAAAACAAAAAAAGGGAGCTTAGGCTCCCTTTTTTTTATAGTATAAATGCCATTGACGAAGTGAGCTTTAGAGACAACTGGTAGAAAAGAGAAAAAGAGCAAGTTACACTTCCAGTTCAGTTATTATTGGTAGGAATTGATGTTCTATAGATTTTTATTTGTTCTAATTATTTCTTTCAATGCGTGGGGTCAGTATTCCTATATTGACTACCCGTCACCCTATCATCCGACA
>DAXQ01000001.1:3950-4399 GCA_002506485.1 Euryarchaeota archaeon UBA136
GTTTCACAAAATATCGATTCTTCCAAGATTGGAATAGAGATCCTCAATAAAGGAGGTAATGCAATCGATGCAGCGGTGGCTGTTGGATTTTCATTGGCAGTAACATTGCCCAGAGCTGGCAATTTAGGGGGCGCTGGGTTTATGTTGGTCTATCTGAAAGAAAAAGATGAAATTTATGCAATAGATTATCTTGGATCATCACCCAAGCATGCCACTACCAGAGATTTATTTGGTGTTGAATTACCAAAGGGTTACAAAAAAGCTGATAGAGATCTTGTTCGTTATGGATATAAAGCATCCACCATTCCAGGCACCGTCGCCGGTCTGATTGAAGCCCATTCTAATTTTGGTCGTTTACCCCTAAAGGAAGTACTACAGCCTGCCATTGAACAAGCCAAGAATGGCATTAAGGTTTCCTATGATCTGCATATGGCACTGACAGATTCATC
>DAXQ01000075.1 GCA_002506485.1 Euryarchaeota archaeon UBA136
GAAGGTCACTACGAAGAGGAACAGATGAAACAGACAGTAGTTCCCAACCGGAACGCGATTTTCTCCTCGGTACTGTATGGGTATGCTCTTTCAATTGCTCTCAAGCAGGATACAGAAGTCAAGATAGCACTCGGAGTTCATTCAGGAGACCATACGATTTACCCGGACTGCCGCCCTGAATTCTATGGAGCACTGGAGAATGCCTTTCAGATCGGTAACTGGTCCTCAGACAAAGTATCGTTCTACTTGCCTTATATCGGAGGTACCAAGGAGACCATCCTCAAGGACGCCGAGAAATGCCTGGATAAGTTAGGACTTGATTTCAACACCGTATTTGCGAACACCAACACCAGTTATGACCCGGATGATATGGGTCGCAGCAGTGGGAAGTCTGGTGCAGACGTTGAACGGATATTGGCCTTCCACGCAGTTGGCCGTGTCGATCCGGTACCTTATGTCAAACCCTGGCCCGAGGTACTTCAAGATGCAATTAACACGGAGGCGAAAAGGAAATGAAGACGACAATACGACGTTGGGTCGAGACAGATACAGGCCACAGGATCCCCAATCACAAGGTGAAGTGCTGCAATTTGCACGGTCATCGGTATCGATGGGAAGCTGAGGTCGAAGGCGATACGGTGACCGAGGAAGGAGTCTCGGACGAAGGCATGGTGATTGATTTTGCAGATATCAACAGGATTCTGACAGAGCATGTTCACGATGTGATAGACCATGCCTTTGTGGTATGGGAAGGAGACGAGACCACTTTACGGGCCCTGAAGGAGATGGGACCCGAACACCATACGGTCATGGTCCCTTTCATTCCAACCGCAGAGAATCTGGCCCGTTGGGCGTTCGAACAGGTAGCTCCTCATATCAAGTCGATTTATGGTAATTCAATGAGACTGGCAGCGATGCACGTTTGGGAGACCCCAAAGTCATGTGCTACCTATCGAATCTAGATTTCAGCCCTTGTACCAGGTCCACTTGATATCGCTAATATTACAATAAGTTCCTCGAAACATAGTCCTAAATACATAGTCTTTCTTCTTGAACAATGTTCTCGACCGAGAAGTCTGAAAACAGATTCAGGACCATTCTACTCACCATTGCACTGCTATTGAGTGCGATCGTAATGGTCCCTAACACAGCCTCAGCCGAAGATGAGCATCTTTACGTGTATGCGGACTCCTATCGTGGTTTTCTCCGCGCTGAGATCTGGATAGAAGACGCTGATTATTCAAGTAATTATACTGCTGGCTGGGTAGTAACCGATGAAAACGACAACATTCGGGATTCCGGTGTTCTACGCTATAATGGTTCGGATGAAAATCCAGGAGAACCAGGTTGGTGGTTTGAATTGGATATACCTGATTATGCTAAGGGAGAATATGTTTTCACCGTGGAATTGTATGATGATTCGGGCAGTATGCTGGATGACTGGTCCGTTACGTTCTGGGTTTGGACCTGGCTTGATGTCGAAGTACCTCATCATCTAGAGGAGGCAGGCAACGTAACGGCCGTTTTTACTTCAGGAGCTCTAGATTCGAATTCCACATATCGCATTGATTGGAAATTGAATGACAGGGATGGTGGGATATGGACTGAGGGCAATATTTCTGGTTCCGAAGGCAATCTGACCTTCTATCTGGAAGAAGGGTCTTACGATCTCCAAGCCACGCTTTATCGGTTTGAGGGAGACGGAAATGACACCTATTGGGAACACGAAGACTCTGTATGGCGCGAGCTTTATGTTGGAAGCGAGAATCTGGAACTCTGGTTAGATTACTACAGGGGAGAGGTCTGGGTCGATGCGTGGGTACAATTTCCGGATGAGAATACAACCTCCTATTACGTAGTCTGGAACATCACCAATTCAGCGGGGAACGAGATGGACAATGGGAGTGAGGAAATGTGGGAGCACGAACACCACGTCGATTTCGGCTTCAACACAGCTTATCCGGAAGGAACCTACACCTTCAACATCGAGCTATATGCCAATCAGACCAATGTTGTCCTGGATTCACAAAGCAGGTACTTTGACGTGTGGCCTCAGCTTGTAATTTCGGCCTCGACATATTATCTGGAAGAGGCTGGAAACATTACCTTTGAATTCTTTGTAACAGGCCTGAACTCCACCAACGAGTACATGATCAACTGGACATTGGGGGATGTTGATGAATATGAGGAACTGGATCATGCTCAGTTAAATGACTCGGAAGGCAATATCACCATTTATCTGGATGATGGAGATTATTTCATCGAGGCTCAATTATATGTGAACCATAGTTACGGAAACAACGGGACTATTTGGGAACATTTAGATAGCACCTCTCTTTACGGTATACACGTCGGCGGTGCCAGCCTGGAATACGTTTGGTTTAATTGCTGCTACCATGAATACGACGAAAACGACAATTATTCTTCCTGGGCCAATTTCGATGTTTATGTCGGTTGGGCCAACTATTCCTCTAACTACACTCTTGCCTGGACCATTGAAGACGGGAATGGCATAGCTATCCTGAACGGCACGGCAGACCCCGAGCACAAGGACGAACCCTGGTTCTATGAACATTTCGAGCTTGAATTGCCGGTAGGTGATTACATGGTTACTTTCTTCCTGTACGAGAACAACCTGCTGGTAGACACCGAGATGAGGGACTTCGCCGTCTATCCTAATATATACATCATGATGGAAACAGAATGGCCTGATGGCAGTTATGTCAATGCTAATTATTTCCTAAATCTAGCGAGTACCACATATACCCTGAATTGGACCCTCAGAGATCAAAACGGGGTCGAGGTTGGATACGGTTCCTTCGATTCGGATGACACAGAGGGCATGCTGGAATTCTTCAATCTCTCCGCGGGTGATTATTATCTTGAGATTAACATCAATCCTGTGAATATGTACCCTTTTGGTCAGGAGCGGTGGTTCTGGGTGGAGAACGATCCGGAGACGAATAGGGATCCTTACTGCGATCTGAGCAATGGCATCACCATTGGTTCAAACCTCGATGCCGATGTTGGTGATGATTTCACTTTCAGCGCCAATTGCTTTGATATGGATGGAGATTCAATGACCCTGTCGGCCGCGGTCGAACACTCCTCATTAGCCGTTCCGTTCTTCTTCGCTGATGTGACTGGTAATACCAGTACTTGGACTTACACCCTTTCCGAACCCGGCCTGTACGCCTTTGGAATATCAGTCGAGGATTCGAATGGTGCCAAGCAAGCATACGCATTTGCTGTAACTGCGCATGCCAATGACACGACTACGGATCCGAATGACAATAATACCACAGATCCGAATGACAATAATACAGATCCCAACGCGACCACAGAAGAGGAGATCTTGGAAGAGATAGAGGCTGGCGAAGTTCCGTCAGTATCGATGTTCGCGTCTGTCGTTGCAATCGCATTAATCGCTCTTAGACGTAGGGACTGAACCGGACCTGCAACCACAGGCCCGCTTTGGTCTTCCTACCTTTTCCAGTGGATCCCGCGATGGACCTTCTGGTATTTTGGCAATAATTCCTTCAGAAGTGCCAAAGCCTCGTCTGCCTCGTCAACACCGTAGACACGGTCATTCTCGATCTCGGGATACCGGTCCCTGTCATCCACCGTCTTGTCCGCTAACTTACCACTCCAGCCCTCGACCCTGAAACCGATAATCAATCTGTACAGAGACCATGCCATGGCGATCTCCGACAATGTTCCGGCCGAGCCGCCGATGATGATTACCGCATCCGAATGGACCACTACTGAATTACGAGCTATATCCAGTCCTGTCGGTATCACGACGTCCGCATAGTCATTCGCGGCCTCGGCGTCATGTCCTGGCAGGATACCGACCGTCTTGGTCGTCAATTTCGAACCGGAATTCTGGGCTCCCCTGAAGACAGCCTCCATAATCCCGCTCAGGCCTCCAGATGCCACCACATACCCGGCCTTGGAGAGTTTGGCCCCCAGGTCCTCGGCCACCTCCAGATGTTTTTCACTCTGAATCTGCGCGTCTCCGATGACCCCGATGACAGTTTGTCTGGTTTTTTTCCTCAAGTATTAACCTTATATTATGGCAATACATCATCGAGTTTATGAGATTGTTGGGTCTTGCAATATTTCTTATGTTGCTAAGTTCAGTTTTCTTGCCCGCATATTCGGCTGAACCCCCTTCCAATGCATCTTGGGGATTTGAATATGATTGGAGCCACCTCGATCAAGACACCGAATATTTGTTTGCAGTGAATCTGGAGGAGCTGGTTTCAGTTATTGAAGAAGCCGGAGAAAAAGGAGATATGAATATTGAGATTGGTTACACTCTAGGGGGCAAGACTCACTTTTACAATTCTGTTGAAACATCCGACTCATCCTCGCTTCGTGAAGTCACGGATGGAAGCGGGGACAAACATTTTGTAACGGAAAGAATCACAACCTATACCGTTAGACATTCTACTTTTGCAACCAGTAGTATGCACACAGACTGGGGAGACGCCAAGGCATCATTTGATTATGATCTAAGTTTAGAATCAACCGACTTGACCATCATTGATATTGAAATAATAGAGTTTTTTAATGCAAATAATGAATTGATTGGGGCCGACATAATATCCAATGGTGAATTTCAATACACCAATTTAATGGGAATTGATGGACAGATTGCGGGCCGTAATACTTCAATCGAGTTCGATAAAACAAAACTTCAATTTGATTTAGGCTGGACATGGTCAAATTTCGAGGCTAGTTGGAGATTGAATTCTCCAAGTAGCATATACACCCACATCAATGAAGCAGCTACTTCGGAAGACATAGACACGGTCGCATGGGATTGTGATTTCTGGGAGCCCTCAAACGAGACTTTTGGCGACGTCATGTATGTTTATGATGACTGTGGGCAAGT
>DAXQ01000041.1:0-180 GCA_002506485.1 Euryarchaeota archaeon UBA136
GGGAAGACAGGCCGCACACGAATTAATAAGACAAATTACAATGGATGCCGAAGAAGCAGGTGAAAAATTCTCGGATGCTGTGAGCGAAAATGAGCTTGTAAGGGAGAAAATCGGGGAAAAGATAATCGCTAAGTGTCTAGAACCTAAAAATTACGTTGGACATTCATCCGAGATCGTGGA
>DAXQ01000041.1:536-2799 GCA_002506485.1 Euryarchaeota archaeon UBA136
TAAAATGAATTGTTATGCAATAGTAAATAATGGAAACCAAAGCCTGAAGAGACTTGGAGACAAGATTATAATTTCCTTGTCAAAGCAGAAAATATTTGCAAAATATAGAGTCTTTGGAAGGATTATAGTCCTGGAAAGTAAGCAGGAGTTAAGTGAGGTTATTCTAAATAGCAAACATTTGTATCCTTGCATATTTACCGGCTCCAAGGAGCATGAGATCTATGAAAGTATCAAGATGTTGGTCGAGAATGCTATTCCCACAAAGAATTTTGCAATAAGGGTTGACCGAAAAGGAAATCATGATTATGATTCTACAGAACTGGCGCGCAATGTGGCAGGGGCCGTTTTCGACAAATGGCCCGATGTCAGTGTCGACCTTGATTCACCTGAATTGAAGATATGTGTTCAAATTATTAATAATAAGTGCATAATATATCTAAAGTATTCATGAAAATAACTGTAATCGGACCTGGGGCAATTGGTACTTTGTTAGCGGCATTGCTCTCAAATGCGAATGTTGGAATATCATTACTTGTTAAACCTAAGCACAAAGAACTACTCAGTGATGGAATGATAGTACTTGATAATTTCAAGGGAAGACGACTTGAGAAGAAAATCAAGATAGTCACGAAATTAGATGATCCAGACTGGATCATTCTAGCTGTCAAAAGCTATGATGTAGATAATCTGATTGAACTTCTGAGAAACAGTAGTGCCCCTATACTTTGCTGTCAGAATGGAATCAAGACCTACCTGCAATTAACTGAAAAAATTGGAAAAGATAGAATTGCTTACATGGTAACTGGAATTGGAAGTTCGAAGATTGAAACCGGAGAAGCGGAATTCAGAGGTTCGGGCTTCACATTTATTGGTGAAGCATCAGGCGTAGCTAGTCCTAGACTCATAAATCTTTCAGAAGTAATAAAAAAGTCAGGAATTACATGTGAAATTGTCGATGATGTCCTTAGTTACGTCTGGCTCAAGACAATTATTAACAGTTCAATAAATCCTGTTGCGGCCCACGCTAAAGTAAGTAATGGAGAGCTCAAAAAACCAGAACTAAATAAGATAGTACACAAGATATGTATGGAATCAACAATGATCTCAACAGAAATAGGAATCGATTTACCTCTTGAACCATGGTCAGAAATTGAGAAAATAATTAGAAACACAGCAGAAAACAAATGCAGCATGTTACAAGACTTAGAAAATGGAAGACAAACCGAAATTGATGCGATTAACGGTGAAATAGTTCGAATTGCAGACTGTAACGGATTGGATGCAATTTACAATAAAGAATTCATAGAAAAAATCAAATCTGTATCTAATTGATTCCAAGAGCTTTATTTGTTTTATGAATTGATTTCATATTGTCTGATTCAAGATTAAACATTGCTCGGATGGCATCAATATTCTCAGGTACCACGTCTGACTCTTGGTGAATTGCCTGGTAATAGTACAACTTATCATCCAAAGCATGGACTCCATCACGCCAAACTGCTATTTGATTCATATCTCCTCTTCGATACGATAAATCTCTTGCTAATTCCATTATTTCAGCAGTTCCTGGAAGATTCCGAATCTTGGTTTCACCATTCTTCAGAAAACCATCCAACAAATTAACCCTGGGTGTCGCCTCCCAGATTGATAAAACGTCTTTGACGTTCGGCTTCTTGTTAAGTTTAGCAATTATACAATGAACGTGCATAATAGTAGTAGGAACCTTGACTGCCATGGTTTGAATATTCAAATCTGATATCACCGTCTGGACATCGGGTCCATGATGACTAGGAACATTCAGTACCGGTTCAATAGAATTAAGTGGTCCCCGATCACTGTCTTTAGGATCTCCACTACGTCTTACCATCACTGCCTGAACATTATCAATCCCATAATTCTGAGATATGGGATAAAGGGTCCGTGCTAAGCCGGTAGTGTTGCAAGAAACAACTCTGACAAAATCTTTCCCAATTGACTCATTATAATTTGTTAAAGCGTTAAAACTGACACCTATCGGAGTATGCTTCTCGCCACCCTGCCAAATAGCCTTAGTATTACCATTCTTGTACATTTCCATATTATTTACACCCAATTTGCCAGGAGTACAGTCTATTATGACATCAGACATTGAAACTAGATCCTCAGTAACTCCAGAGATATCTATACCCTGTTTTTTGAAGAATGGTATCTTTTCAGAAGTAGAAGCAAATACAGCATAATCAGAAGATAATGCACCCTGGACTTCATATGTCGGTTTTGTCTT
>DAXQ01000041.1:3203-10728 GCA_002506485.1 Euryarchaeota archaeon UBA136
CCATTGATACCTACCTTTATCATATTTGTTGATTCAAGGGCACTCTATAACTAATTTTCTTTCTCATCCACCATTTTTCTAAGACGCTCAATAGATACCGATATTTTCTTTTCCTCGGAAAGGGCATCAGATGAAGTTTCTTGACTATCAGGTTCGTTTTCGTCTAGATCCTCTACGTCTGGTGAGAACTCCTCAATCGATTCAACATCTGAAGAAACCTCATCGATATCAATAGAATCGTCAGTCTCATCAGTAATATTCTTGGAAATCGCATAGTCTCCCTCGCCCCCTTCCCCCGAGGTGATACTCCCACTCTCAATATCAGAGGCTAGCTGTTTTCGTTTTTCATCCGATCCTTCCTCTGCCACTGATTCTAGTAATTCTTCGGGAAGTAATTCCTCCTCTGCTTCTTCCTCCATATCTATAATCTCATCCAGATCTAATTCAACTTCTTCATTGTACAAAAATTCTGGCATTTCTGGAGCAACGGCACCGGGTGTGGCAATAGCCTCATAGAATTCGAAAGCGTTTCTTTCAACCTCAGAAACAAAGGTTTCCAAATTATCTTCTTCAATTCTTGAATAGATTGTTGCCATGCGATCTGCTATAAATGCAAAATAGTTTGGTGAAACTTCGAACGCCTTTTCTGTCCAGGTAAATGGAATCCAGGCCATTACTTGTCCATTTTTGCGATCAACTGTAATTTTCAGTTGGGGGCCGGGATAAATAATGCCTCCACATGGTACATCATAATTATTCATATACGCTAAGACTTTGTAAACATCTTCTTGTCGAGGAGTTTGCTGTAATTCGTATTTTGCCTCGAAATAAAAATTAACTCCCCTATAATTCATAAATATCTCGGGTCTTCCTGAGCCTTGGATTGGGTTTGCTGAAGCCTCAGCATCTCCAAACAAGGAACCCATTATTGAATCGCTCCATCCTTGCCTTACTTGTTCAGGAGCATCATATTTCAAGACTATATCTTTGTTCTTTGAACGGAATTCTCTCAATGATTTAGCATGAGATCGCAATTTCAATCCGGAGGCCATTTCACACAGGATCCAAAGAGCGTAGATATCTGTCATTTTCTGAGTCTGCACGAGGACTGTTTCTTCATAGTAAGATTGATATTCATCCAAGAATTCACGCCATAATGGAGGAAGATCGCGGTAGGCCCTATTTTTACTCCAAGTCTTAGCATTGATTATAGCTTCACGATTTATCAGACGAGCTTCCTTGCGTGTTTCTTTGGCTACTGGTATTATCTCCGCCAGTTTTCCATCACCTAATACCTGTTTATGGAGTCTACAAGCTAAATCGAGTTTGTCCATCATCTTCTTGGCCTCATCATCCATTGGTTGGTATTCTTTACCATAAATCGCGGACCATGCCTTTTTCTCACGTTCTCTACGGTCCATTTCATCTCTAAAGAATATTGCTTCAATGAAAACTTCCATATGGAATTTTACCAGTAAAATATTAGTAGGAGTGCTCCATTTCCTCTTACGTATGTCAGTAACGTGTGCAGTGGCATACTCTGTACCTTTCTGTGCACGAGCCAAAGCTGTCTTTTGCCATCTTACAGCCCCTCTAATCTGGGCCTTCATGGTCTTGCGTTCTACTTCAACCTTGTAAGTATAGGCACCTTTACGAATATCTGTAGTTGTTTTTAATAATCTTCCTGAAAAATCCAATAATTGCTCGATGTTCAGCATTATCTTTTCTTCCTCAATAGAAGATGTGGCACCAGGATACATCTCAGCAGGTTCTTCGGCACCCGAACCCTTCACAAGATCAGGGATGTGTTCATCCCGAAGAAACTGAAATTGTTCATAATCCAGCATTTTAGGAGCAATTACTACTTCCAATTTGTTTGATATTGAATTACCATCCTTATTATGTAGGCAAATCGTATTCGTACCTATGTAATCTGGGACTGTGAATTGTAGTGAATGTGTAGTATTAGACTTAACAAGAGGTAATTCATCAACTTTGGCTGCACCTAATCTTACATGAACGCCATCGAGTTGCTTGAATGCATTAACATTGATCATGACGCTCTCACCCTCAACAAGATTCTCAGCGTGCTCCTCGGGTAAATTGAGCTCTATTGTTGCATCTGGTAAACTCATATCAACCGAATACGCTTAAACCAGGTGATTCAACCATTTTCTCTAGGGTTGTAGTAATACCATGATTAGCGCCAAATACTTCCTGTGATTTAAGCATCAGGCATTTCAGTTCATTTCTCTCGAGGCCCTCAAGAGCAGGCATGACATTGGATTTGATTACGTCATGTAAAGCCCTGTCCATCTCATATTGACCCCTGGAATTAAAAACCGTGAGCATGGAATCGATAATGACGGCAGGTCCAATCTTTCTATAGGTACGAACTCCACGTGCAATTTCATCATCCCGGGAGGTCGGTAATTCCTCTTCCTCCAGGAAATTCATGAGCTTATTGAAGGCCTCGAACATGGAGCCATCTTCATCGTAAAAGTCAAACTTGTTCTGAGCATACCATTCTTCATCAGTCTCAGGTCTTTCCGGAGCTATGCCTAGCTTGGTCAATTTACTATATACGAAAATAGGCATACGTTTGTATTCATCATCCTTCTGAGGAAGGCCAATTTCAACAAATGCAAACCTTCTCATCAATGCATGACCTACATTAAACAGGGTATTCTTATCTTGTGTATTCATAGTCCCAATTATTCTAAACTCAGGCGGCATCATGAAAGGGGCACCAGCCGTTTCCTTAGCCGTCAGCAAGGCTTGCTTATCCCGATATTCAAATACCGTGAATAATTTACCAAACGCCTCATCAATATTAGCTCGGTTGAACTCATCAATAACCAAATAGTGTGGTTTACCATCTTCCTGCATAGATTTTTCACACTGTTTTGCTGCATCGGACACATAACCATCCTTGAAGTAATACCCACCCGAATCATCAGGAGAGATACCCCCAATAACTTCAAAGTTAGACCATTCAGCATTAGCAGTTACAATTGTATAATTAGGAAGGGGGCTCCCATCTTTACCTTCATTGACTCCGCAGATTTGAGTTAAAAGAAGATTGGCAAGGGCTGTCTTACCTGTACCTGGATCGCCGTACAACATTATGTTCCGACCTGACTTTAGATGTGTGACTGTTTGATTAATTGTGTCTTTAGTGGTCGAATAATACTTGGATAACTCCTCGTAATCCACATCATATTTGACTTTCATCGCTTTACGTACTACTGCTGTTTCAGCTAAATCCTCTTTGAGTTCTTTCTCAATCTCACTAAAATCTACACCATAATTTTCATCCTCAGTGGGTTTGATATCAATTGTAGCCTCGGGAAATTCAGATAGTAGGCGATCCATTGCATCCTCAAGAGTAATTTCTCCAGAAGACATCGTTTCTGGTTCTTCTTCGCTATCCTCCTCTTCTTCTGACTGGAATGAAGAATCAAAGGGATCTGTAGGTGGACTAGATAATTGCATCTCCATCATCTTATCCCTGAATTTCTCAGTACCATATTTCATTCCATACCAAACTGCACTAGCAGCTACGGCCAGAGGAAGGGCAAACATAACCCATTCAACAGTGCTGTCTGGTGATGAAATTGATTTACCAGATAACAAAGCGGGCGCAATCATTGTAGCAAAAAGAGTGCCGATACCTGCTACAAATAAACCAAAGTAGGCCAATCCCTCCACACTCTGTTCAGACTTCCTTTTACGATAAAACAAGAAAACTCCAATGAAGGCGATAGATACAGAAAGAACAGTAAGTACAATATCTCCTTGCTCAAAATATAAATTACCGAAATTTCGAACCAAGTTCCAGACCAGAACTACAAACTGTAAGGAAAGACCCATAACAATCATGAAGAAGTATTTTGCTTCTTCCATGTCCTTGAGCCTTATAGTCTGTAGAAGATACCCTGCTATTCCTAACAATAAAAAGAATAAACCAGCCAGCAAAATCAGCATCTCAATAGCTTGTAAATCAACATAAACTATTGTTACATCACCACCAACCTCCAGACAAGCCTGTTCCACATCGGCATCAAAGTCACTTACCAGATCACTACAAGACTCCCAAGGACCTCGAACCCAATTATGATGCAAAGCGGCGAAAACAAGTGAACCGGCACCTATAAACGAATATATTGTACTAAGAGGAGCATCACTGATCTCTTTTCCAGTAACTGAATATAGAAATACTATGTATGAGACAACAATTATTGCCAGACCAGACGTAGCTCCCAAAGTGGTTTCAATCGGGTTCAAAGGATTTTCATTCTGACCCATGTAGAGATAAATTATAGCCATAACTATAATCGGGAAGAGCATCGGTGCCATGATATTGCTGTCACTGATTCTCCGACCTTGTACCAAAATACAGAGACCTAGCAGTACGGTCAGACCTAATATTGTCTGGTACTTATGAGACTCTATACTAAATCCCGCAGTGTCCCAATTCGATTCCAGGATAAGAGGACAACCATTTGCATTTCCTTCAACAGACCCCCAAGAAGGACACTGGAATGGTTCATTATAACCAATATAGGCATTAAGATTCTCTTCTGTGGGCTTGCCATCATCAAAAACGTAGTCTGGCCTCGGAACTTCTCCGGTAGTATAATACAAAACAAGACCTAGTAATGCAACTGCCAAAAGAAACTGAAGAGCTGGCAAGTAAAAACTTGGTCGAGATGAGGTCAATGATGGTGGTGACGAGGTACTGGTTACCTTTCCCGAATCCTCAGCTACTGGTGTTTCAACCTTAGAAGGCCCTACATCTTTAGCTCCTGATAGGTTGACTCCACAAATATTACAGAATGGTGCATTATTTTCAACCTCAACTGCACAGACCGGGCACTTTTTCATTACTTGTCATCTGAGAGTAGTTGTTAAAAGCTTTGGACTGTGGCAAAGATTCTTAACAACCTTTTCACTACCAAAATAATGAATACTGAACCTATGACTCTAAGGGATTTAAGAGTACAGACTTTCAAAGAAAGAAAAGAGGGAAGATTGACAAAATTACCAGCCACTTTCTATAGAAGACTAAGAATTCTGGAAATACAAATACGAAAGATTATAGAGGAATCAAAGGACAATGCTCAAAGGTTAGAAAAGGCTAACGCAGATGTTCGCAAATTTTCCGATATGAAACTTGAATTGCACAAAAACCGGGAACGGAAATTGACTGATTTGGCACGTGAAAAGGTAAACGGACAGAATCCCGATATGGAAAATGTACATCAGAATGAAAATGAATATCTAATTTCTTTATGTAGCGTTATAGAAAAACATCGTGCAAATACTCTACTGAATGAGATTTCGATTGACACTGATACCCCAGTACTCGAAGAAAAGAGAATTGAACCTGAAGAAAAGGCTACCACAAAGATTGAACCTCAGAATAAGGAATATATAGAAATAAAAGTACTCGAGGATCTCCCAACTTTTACTGGACTGGATGCAAAGAATTACAGCCTTAAAAGCAATGACATTGTAAGTATCCCAATATACAATGCCAGAATACTTAGTGATGCTGGAAAGGTCCGATTAGTTAAAGAGGTGGAGGCCTGAACTACAAGACTCACAGTAATGGAATACTGATAATTGAAGAAAAAGTAGCTGCAAAGATTCACAACAAAGGCCACACTGGAATACCTCAGGAAAAAGGGCACTTATTTCTTGCACCTGAAGAGGCATTGTACTGCAATGAAAGGGGAGATATTCAATTAGAATCTAAAGAGATTGAAAAATTCTCGGAAAAAAACCTGAGCTATGCAGTCTACAAAGATTTGAAAGAAAGGGGTCTCGTAGTCAAGATTGAGAATTATGGACTGCGGCTTTATGATCGACAAATCCCAGTTAAAGGACCTGCTTCAGCCATAATTCTGATTAAGAAATTTGAGAATATAATAGATTTCTCAGACATCATTGAGGAACTTGGAAAAAATCTTGAAAGAAGGGTTCAGATATCCATTGTAGACTCTGAGAATAGTGTAGTTTACTACGTTGCCAAATTCGTTTCTTGGCCTAAAACAAAATTAAAGGATGATGCAAAACCAAGCGTGGATGATGTCAGTATGAAGGAATTGATTGAAAAGGGATATCAAATTAATTCAGGATTCAAATTTGGAACACATTATAGAGTCTACAACTATGAATCCAAACATGCGCCTTGGTTAATACAGAAAATTGATGATAGTATGTCTTGGCTGGATGTGACCAGAATGGTCAGGGTAGGGCATGGTGTGAATAAAACGATTGTACTAGCTTACAAAGAATACTGGATAAGTTTTGATTGGATAAAACCGTGATAATAGGTCTCTACTTAGATGATTTTTCACTATTAAACAGGATAACCAGTAAAATCAGAAGCAAGGAATTCATATTAAGGCATATCAAAGAAATACCTCCAAATGACAAAAATATCTCGGTAATTATTTCCAAGGATAGGATCCATGACTGTAATTTGCCACAAGTACAGCCTAAAAATCTAGAAATATTGGAACTAAGAATAAGGTGTGCGTTCTATGATTGCCACGAATTGATAGCAGGTATAGATCCAGGAGGGACAAATGGACTGGCAGTTGTAGGGAGCAACAGAATACTATACCAAAATGAATTTGAAAATATTGATAATTTAGTCCGAATCATTAAGACAATAAACGAAGAGCTAGGATTGAATTTAATAAAAATAGGAACGGGATCACCACCAGAAAGAAATCAAATAATAAATTCTCTTCAGAGATTCTCAAACTTAATAAAACTGGTAAGTGAAAACCATAGTGGTAGTGGAAGTCATGCCGCTGCGGCTACTAGGATTGCCCTTAGAAAAGAAGTCTTGGAAAAGCCGAAAGATTATGAACCCCGAGGTGGAGAAATTGCATGGGTTCAACAAGAATCACGAAGATTGTCAAAGGGCCTTGTCACCATTGATAAGAAATTAGCACACCAAATACTGGTTGGTAAAATCAACATGTCTGATGCAATCAAAAAGTATACCAACAAAATTAAGATGTAAAATTGAAATACCCGTATTTTATGTTTCTAGACTGTCTTCGGCTTTACTATCAGCCTCACGGTCGGGTCGTTCATCATTTCCCTTTCCAAGATTGGTGTATCTGGCCCAAAGAACCAAGATACTTGGCAAGACCCATACGGAGGAGAGGAAGGAATAGAAGATCGTCAGGGCGGTCATTGTCCCAAATTGTTTCATTGGGGGCAGTATCGCAAAAAACAGGACCCCGAATCCCAGAACAGTTGTCATGGCCGCCCCGAATAGCGCCGACCCCGTATTCTTGACGGTATTGTTCACCGCCTTCTCCAAGGAATGATGGTGTTCCATCTCCTCTATGAATCTATGTGAGATATGAATCGCATAGGTGACTCCCAGTCCCACGGTCAAGGCCCCAATCAGGATTGTGAATACGTTCAGTGCATATCCAATGGCCACCATTGTCCCCAGGATCCAAACCAGAACCAGCAGGACCGGTATCATCGTGAG
>DAXQ01000046.1 GCA_002506485.1 Euryarchaeota archaeon UBA136
GAACAATTCCTCTGAATCACTACGTCCACCTTCATCCGTGTCTGGGTTTGAGGGATCGGTTTCGTCATCATCCAATCTGCCATTTGCGTTACTATCCTCTATTCCATCATCAATTCCATCACCATCAGTATCATCATCCAAAGGGTCGGTTGTTGAGCTGCTGTCTTCGTCAGGTTGCCAATCCTCAACGCAATCTGTTAGTGCGTCGCCATTTTTGTTATCACAACTTAGCAAATTGTATTCCAATTCCCAGATATCCAAATCCACTCCCAACTCCAGACCATCGGTTAATCCGTCATCATCGCTGTCATTGTCTATAGGATTGGTCCCATATTCATAGTATTCATCACCGTCACTTACTCCATCATTATCTGAATCAGAATCCAAAGGATGAGAACAGAACCTTCCGCTGAGGGAGTATAGTCTACAGAGAATCTCATCATCGTCCTCCAAACCATCATTATCCGTATCTGAGTTAAGTGGACTAGTTCCAGTATCCTCCATGTCAACATAGATTCCTGTGTCAGTTTCTGCTCCATCAGGTATCGTATCATCATCCGTGTCTGGGTCGAATGGATCTGTTCCAATTCCCATTTCATATTCGTCGCTTAGTCCATCCTCATCACTATCGTTTATCTCATAGTCGGTTCCAGGTTGGGTTCCATTTCCTACGACATTATCAGCCTCACCAGTAGTGATGGCAGCATTCATGTCACAGGTTGGACACTGTGTCGAGGATGTAGGTTCGAAAATCAACCATCCCAGACCATCGAATAAGACTTCAGCATACGCATGCCCATTAAGCATAGTAACAACTCTGGTATCTTCCTCTATAGAGTAACCAGTACTCTCTCCATAGCCGCTACTTTCCCATCCCTCTGGAGTTACTATGTCCCCAGGTCCATTACCTTCTATATATCTTGAAGGTATACCATTTAATCTTGATAATACTGTGAAAGCAGCTGCAAAATTAGTACATTTGCCAGACATGGCCGAATTCTCAAACAAGAAGTAGTCGACAAAATCATGACCGCTTGGTGTTAATGTACCGTTAATATTGTAGTAATAATTGTTTCTGAGATAATACATTATTGCTTCAGCCTTTTCGTAATCGGTTGTTTTTCCGGCTGTTATGGACGCTGCCAGATCGTAAACATCATTATCTGGACCTGGTCTGACGGGGAAATTTGGTAATTCTACAAGTTCCGGTGAAAAATCAGATGGAGCATTAGCCGCCTGTTTTACAGGCTCAGGTATGTTGTACTCAGTCATTGTAAAAGAATAACTTTGAGCATAGCCGCCGACTTGTAGATTGAACGCACTGTCCATTGTGACTGGATTACTGATGAATACTGAATTGGTGTACAACGCTGTCGATAGATATCCCTGGGCCGGCATTATCCAATTCACAGTATATTCAAACTGTTCACTAGTTACTTCGGGATGTGTAACCAGGTAGTCATAACTGTAATCAGGTGATCCCGTATACCAATAACCCGGGTCAGTCTCTATTCCAGACTCAATATCATACTGTTCGCATCCTGGTGCAGGACACCATTGACTTCTCGTGTAAGTGTTCGTTGCAGAGTCGTATCCATTATCATAGATGTCTTTGGCAGCGGTTCTCCAATATTGTGGATTTGCCGTTGGCTCCTCACAGTTATCACAGGTGACTGTAAATTTAACAGCCATAAGCATAGCTAGAGGGTAGAAACCTTCCAATCCACCCCCAACTCCATTAGCGTCTGGCTGAGGTGTCCAGTCATTGTTCTTGGCCATTTCTTCAGCCCATGGAGGCAGTGGAGGGTCATCATCATCCATATCTGGAATCCCATCACCATCACTATCTGGATTATTGGGATCAAGATGATCAATCATATTCTCGTACATATCAGGGATTCCATCGAGATCACTATCCTTCATCTCCTCCATGTCTGAAATACCATCTCCATCAGCATCAGGGTCCATACAGTTGCTAATCCCGTCTCCATCTAAATCTCCTTCACAATTGTATAAATCCTCCATATTAGGAGGTATGAAATCCTCATTTACCAGATCGTTCCAGAAATCCATTTCAGCCAGATCAGAGATGCCATCATTGTCCATATCAAAATCATTGGGATCAAACCCCATAGATAATTCGTATTCATCAGACAATCCATCGCCATCACTATCCCTGAAAGGAGGATCGGGAATTCCATCGCCATCGCGGTCAATCTCAGCCAATGGATTCTTCTCTATGCTCGAGGCTCTTGAAAGAAAAGGAGAGTAAGGCAATGCTGTAAGTAGTAAGATTGCAACAATCAAGGCTTGGTATCTCTTCCCGCGCATACGATAAATTCCAATCCTGCAGAGATAAGTATGAATATATAGTTAGGTCTAGTAAAATGGCGCCCGCGCCGGGATTTGAACCCGGGTCCTCAGCTCGACAGGCTGAGATGATAGGCCAGGCTACACCACGCGAGCGCGATGGCGGACCAGAGCACTTTGTATATAGTCTTTGCCAAAACGAAATTACATTCCCATGTTAAGCCGGAACGTTGGGTTTCCAGCTTCAGCGTTACCAAAGAATTCCTCGGAGTCACCTTCTTCCATCATGGCTCCCATCAGAACACCGACAGTTTCCTGTAAAAATCTAAGTTCAACCTGAAGCTCCGAAATCGTCTCCTGAAGCTTCTTTATCTCATCTGATTCCGACGCCACTGGGCAGTAATATTACAGCCCCTTATAACAGTTATCTCTAAAGATTCTCCAGTTTTGTTTTTAGGACCGGTACGATTTCGAACAGATTGCCTACGATCCCATAATCAGCCACCTTGAATATGGGAGCCTCAGGATCCTTATTTATGGCTGCAATAAACTTTGATCCACTCATTCCACCCAGATGTTGAATAGCACCAGAGATACCTATTGCCAGATAGAGATCAGGGGTCACAGTCTTGCCAGTCTGACCAACCTGATGTGAATGTGGTACCCATCCAGCATCAACTATTGCCCGGCTTGCTCCGGCAGCAGCTCTCATTGTCGCAGCTAGGGGTCGTATCAACGCCTCATAATTCTCCGGACTTTCTAGTCCTCGTCCACCACTAACAACAATGTTAGCTTCCGTTAATTCAATGGTACCCGCACCTATTTTTTCAATAGATGTAGTATTAAGGGTTGAATCAGGTATGTCTCCTGAGAAATTCTCGACATTACCAGCCCAGGATTCACCTATAGGGTATGCATTGT
Organism: Euryarchaeota archaeon UBA136; assembly: GCA_002506485.1. Lineage (GTDB taxonomy): Archaea > Thermoplasmatota > Poseidoniia > MGIII > CG-Epi1 > CG-Epi1. The sequence continues at coordinate 3,232 of DAXQ01000046.1, forward strand.
TACGTATGCTTGCAACTAGGGGACCCTCCGGTTTTGACTTGGCAAGAACTTTACCCGCAAAATCAGGTCTGACGAATCCTTCGCTACTGGCCTCCAGACAATCTCCCAGATATCCCCACCCTAGTTCGGCAGCTACCCTTGGGCCCAGGTCCTTACCCATCGTGGTTGCCCCCATCAATACTTTGGTGGCATCGTTCTTTTGAACGACCTGAGAAACAATTGAAGCGTATTTCACAGGATCATAATATTCCAATCTTTCATCATCTGCAATTACTACCTTTCCCGCGGCTAGTTTCATTGCAGACTCTGAAACATTCTTACCGATAACCAATCCTATAACCTCTCCCATCCCGGCTGCAACTCCAGCAACTTGTTGTGAGACGTCCTTTATTCCACGACCATCAGTTTCACCGACCAAAATTACAGTGCTCATAGTACCTTGGCCTCCATCTTTAATTTTTCTATTAATTTGTCGACCTTCTCTTCGGGACTCTCTCCCTCCAGAATCACACCTCCACCTCTTGCAGGCGGTAGAGAACATTCAGTGGTTTGTACATCCTCTCCCGATTCAGAACCAACATCACGATTGTCAAATGGTTTTCTTTTAGACATCATGATATCTTTCAAGGCCGGGAATCTTACTTTGGCCATGTCCTTTTGGCATGTAATCAACACTGGGGTTGGAGTTTCAATTATCTGTAAACCCCCTTCAATTTGTCTGCTTGCGGTTAGTTTATCACCACTTAATTCCAGATTGGTCACACCCGATACGTGTGGTACTCCAAGAAAGTGTGCGATCATTGGTCCCGTTGCGGCTTGGTAGTAGTCTATGCCTTGAACACCACACATAATCAGATCTGCATTCAGTTCCTTGACAGTCTCAGATAATATCCTTGCATTTGACGAAGGTTTGTTGCCACTGTATTCTTGTTGCCTGAGAACTATGGTTTCATCAGCTCCAATAGCCATCATCTTTCTCAGATCGGTGTCTATGCTAGCATTGTCAGAGAACAAGCTGACTAACGTTACTTTCCCGCCTACGGTTTCTTTGAATTGGACAGCCTGTTCCACCGCGAATTCATCGTACGGATTGACCATGTACTTGAACCCGTCCTCTTTGACTTTACCGTCTATGATCTCCAATCTGGATTCCGTGTCCGGAACCATCTTGATTAATACAGCTATGTTCATGTTTCTGCCTCTAGGTTCTCCAACATTATTTCTGAGATGTCCTTAACTTGCTTATCATCGCCAATACTCTTCAGACCATCGCTCATCATGGTCATACAGAAAGGACATCCTACCGCAACGCAGTCGGCGCCTGTTTTTGATGCTTCCTTTGCTCTAATTTCATTAACTCTCTTATCGGCGTCTTCTTCCATCCACACTCTGGCACCACCTCCCCCACAGCAGAACGAATTAGTTCCATGCCTTTCCATTTCAATAAGATCACCTCCGAGTGCACCTCTTGGAGCCTCAGTCTCACCCCCAATCCTTCCCAAGTAGCAAGGATCATGGAAAGTTACTTTATCCTCGAAGTCCCTGATTTTGAGCTTCTCTTCCTGACGTAGTTTATTCAATATCTGGGAATGGTGATAAACTTCGTATTTTCCACCATATTTCTCATATTCTTTTCCTATAGTATGGAAACAATGTGGACAAGCCGTGATGATCTTCAGTGTTCCCAGGGAATTGAGGTTATCAACATTCATTTCCGCCATCATCTGGAACAGGAATTCGTTCCCAGCCCTCCGTGCCGGATCGCCATTACATGTCTCCATTTCCCCAAGTATTGAAAAGTCAACTCCAGCCTCCTTCAGAAGCTTGGCTGTTGCCCTTGAAACCTTTTTATTCCTATCGTCGAAAGAACCTGCACATCCAACAAAGAACAGATATTCTGCAGGTTCGCCTACTTTCAGGTCCAAACCTTCAGCCCAGTCAGCCCTTGTGTGAGCCCCTAATCCCCAAGGATTGGAATTTCTTTCCAGATTGTTGAATAGGTTCTGTAATTCCTCAGGAAAATCAGATGCTTCCATTACCAGGTGCCTTCTCGCGTCTGTAAGTTTGGGAACATGCTCGATATGGACCGGACAGGCTTCGACACAGGCATAACAAGTGGTACAAGCCCAAATCGCGTCCGGAGTGAATCGATCTACAATTGTCTCTTCAGGTTCTTTTCCGGTCAGAAGAAGAGACCCATGTTCTCTTCCATAGTCCTTGACATCCAATACGATCTGCATGGGGTTCAAGGTCTTGCCGCTGTTATAGGCCGGACAGACATCCTGGCATCGGGCACATGCAGTACAGGCCCATCCATCTGATAATTGCCTCCAGGTAAAGTCTGCGAATTTGTTAACACCCAGTGTCAGATTGTCAAAGTCTAAATCATCGGTCTTCACGGCCTCATTAGTTTCATTGGTCTGTAGCGGAATCATGGTCCCCATTGGATCGTGGTCCTGGAACATCACGTTTGGAATAGTACCAATTATGTGAGAATGTTTTGTCTGAGGAATTTCAATCAAGAATCCACCTATCAGTACCATGTGTAGCCAGTAGCTAATGTCAACCATGCTGGCTATTGTGTCGTGGTCCATACCATTCATTTGCTTTGCGAAAAGGACACCTATTGGTTCCCATGGATTGTATTTTGTCTCTTCACCTATCATATTTCCAGCTTCAACGATAAAAGCCGTTAGCACAATTCCCAGGATCGCCAGTAGGATCAAAGGACCTTCTATACTTGCACCTTTCAGTTTTGCTGGTCTGATTATTATTCTACGATATAAGGCGATTAGGATTCCTATTGTGGCCATGGCGTACCCCAAGTCCACGATTAGGTTCCAAATACCGTCTAACTGGATATTACTGAGAAATGCCTGCAAGAGTCCGCCAGTTCCCAGATCCACAATATCACTTACAAGCAGCAAGAAACCCCAGAAGATCAGTGCATGTGCATATCCTGCTACCTTATCCTGAACGACTTTGCGCTGGCCTAACCAATCCCTCAAGAACTCGGTCAATCGCTGTTTCCATGAATTGAAACGATCATCATCTTTTCCGAGGCGGATCAACCTGACGGCAAATCCAACTTGGTAAAAATGCGAACCAAGTGCTATTGCAGACCAAGCCAGTAATATGAGATACCATTCTATACCATAATAATCGTGAAATGGGTTCATTCTATTGCTGCCTCTTTTTTCATTGGTTGTATCCTATTTTAAACATCTCCCAGATCAATTTGTAATACAAAGGAATCACCATCTTTGGCTTCAAACTTATCTCTTAGATAGGTTGGTGAAATAATTTCTATCACTCTCTTGTAATGTGTCCTTTTTGGAGATATTACTGCACATTCTTCTACTTTTTTGGACCCATTGATTAAGATGCATTTGAACAGCCATGCCTTTCCAAAAGTCCGGCCTTCCTGTTCGAAACCTTCAATCGGGATTCCCTCTGCAGCTTTCATGGCCTCTATTTTTGGCACTTCATCCTCGTTCAGCCTGAGGTTAAAAGTTCCCTCAAAAGGACGCCACCCCAGTTTCTTTTCAAATTGTTCCATATATCCTTTTTTGGAGATATAGTAGCCCCCCTCACCGAGCCCGGTCTCTAGGATACCTCTCATTTCTATTTTCTCTTGAGCCCCGAAGATAAGCCCATATTCGGAGAATTCCTTTCTCAGGATGGCAATTCCCTTATTCATTATGGTTACCACTTGTCCTCCCTGTGCCAATCTCCTTTCCAGATATCCCTTCTCAACTAATTCAATCAGATATCTTGATGCCGATTGTTGACTTACATGCAATTGCTTTGACAAACTGATGGAGGATATGTGCACTGGGTGCCTTGTTCCACCCTGGAGTGCCAAAAATTTGAGTGTAGAAAGCAGGACTGGCTTCAGTCTTCATCCTCCTTCATAATATCCTGGAGTTGGTCTTTTTGTTCATCACTCATATTTCCCATGGCTTTCCGTGATTGGTCGACCAAATCACCCATTATTACGCTATAAATCAGAGGAACAATGGTATTGCTCTCAACCTTTGCTTCATAGTCCACTTTGGCTGCATCTCTCTGAGTTTTGAGTTGGTCGGCTGTCATCTCACCTTGGCCCAATCCTTGACAAGCCTTGTCCGTTACAAAGTATTTCTCGCCATTGTAACCCAGAGGGTAGGCCTGACAATTGAGTGGCATATCATGATATACCTGACAGTTCTTATTTTCCGAATCATACATTGGGCACCCCGTTTCACCTTCTTTTGTCTCTAAAACCAGTTGAGGGAATCCTTGAGACATATCCATTCCAATGTTTGGTGCGATACTGCTCAGAGTTCCGTTTTTTCTCCATCTACTAAGATCATCAAAGTATACTGGGACGCCATTAACTTTGGAGCAATATTGCCCACATCTAACGCAATTGTAGACAAATTTAGGTGCATTCTTGTTTTTTTCCTCAGCCATTAGAACTACCAGTTTTTGAGTAACAGACTGAATGTGGTTAATAACAATGTTCCTCTAATTACGTTGTTCAACCCAATCCTGTTGGTAATGAGTTCTTTCTATCCTACGCGTAGGGCATGAACTCTTTTATTTACCCCCTGCAATGACGGCAAGGTGTGAATGCTTATGAAATCAAGCAAGATATTAACGCTAGCAGTGGCTTTTGCTGTCTTGGCATCAGGTGTGATGCCCATATTCGGTATAGGCCCAGTCGCTAATGCAGCGGCAGAAGACACAGTTGTGAAGATAGGTTTGTTGAATCCATTAACAGGTCCTATTGCTCAATATGCCCCTCCTTTCACTACAGCAGCTGAAGTTGCTATAGCTGATCTGAATGCGGCCAATTCTGGATATGATTTCCAGCTTGATGAGCAAGATTCAGGATGTAATGGAGATACAGCAGCAACAGCTGCTTCCACTCTCGTATCTAATGGAGTGGTTGGAATTGCGGGAGCTGCATGTTCAGGTGCTACTCTTGGAGCAATGCCAGTAGCTAGAGATGCAGGAATCCCTATGGTTTCCTATGCAAGTACTTCTCCAGCGGTAACATCCGCAGCTGATAGTGACTTTCTTTTCCGTGTAGTTCCAAGTGATGAGCAACAGGGTCAAGCTATGGCAGCTATGGCAATGTCTCACGGTTGGACAAATCCAGCAATCATCTATATGACAAATGATTATGGAGCAGGTCTAGCAGACGCATTTGAAGTTAATTTTGGTTCCAATTGTACAAAGATTGGATACAATGTTGAAACTCAAACTGATTTCCAAACTCAAGTTGATCAGATAGCCGCAGCTGGTTGTGACAGTTTAATCATGGTCAGTTACGCTACAGATGGTGCAATGATTTTGGAAACAATGGCTGCAAATGAAGTATACGGTGCCCCAACTGCAGTCTGCTCTTCAGGTTGCCCGTATCCAGTAATGGGTGCAGATGGTATTGCCGATATGAGCTTCCTTGGTGACTTTACACCAGGTGCAGCTGGAGCAGCAGCGTTGGTTATTGCAACCAAGCCAAAGGCAGGTTTTGACACTGCCGAAAAAACAGCATTCAATGATGCGTTTGTGGCAGCAGGAGGTAACACTTCTGGAATATATATCAATGAAGTGTATGATGCAATATCCATAATCGGTAAAGCAAAAGTCGCAGCAGATGCTGCAACTGATGGCAGTACTGTTAGAGATAACATCAAAGCTCTTGGTAGTGGAGCAGGATATACTGGAGCCAGCGGTGTTCATGTTTTTGATACTAATGGTGATGTAGTAGGTTCAGGCTACGATATCTGTCAATTCAACCCAATAATAGTGGATGGTGCCCCTTCGTTAGCATTAGCATGTAATGCAGAATGGGGTCTTTTGACGGGCCTTAGTTACGACAATCCAGCAATTAAGATTGGTTTGTTGAACCCACTCACAGGTCCAATTGCTGAGTATTCAATGGGATTCACAATAGCTGCAAATGTGGCTATAGGTTTCATGAATACGATACAGCCGTTGAATTTCCAGTTTGCATTAGAGATGGCAGATTCAGGATGTAATGGAGATACTGCAGCAGCATCAGCTACAACTCTGATAAATGCAGGTGTAGTTGGAATTGCAGGAGCAGCATGTTCTGGTGCTACACTTGGTGCTATGCCAGTAGCTAGAGATGCAGGAATCCCTATGGTTTCCTATGCAAGTACCTCACCAGCACTTACAACTGCTGACGATAGTGATTTCTTATATCGTGTAGTTCCAAGTGATGAACAACAGGGTCAAGCCTTGGCATCAGTTGTTACTGCAGCAGGATATACAAATCCAGCGATTCTTTACATGACAAATGATTATGGTGCTGGTTTTGCCGACGCTTTTGAAGCTAACTTTGGTTCCAATTGTACAAAGATTGGATACAATGTTGAGACTCAAGAATCATTCTCAACACAAATAGAGCAGATAGGCGCAGCCGGTTGTGACTCATTGGTAATGGTCACCTATGCGACTGACGGAGCAAAGATTTTGGAAGAGGCAGTAACACAGAACCTTGGTTTGCCAGTATTTGGTGGCGATGGAATCGCCGATGCAGCTTTTGCAAATGCTTTCACAGATGCGTCTGCTGCTTTGCCTGGAGTAACAGCTACCAAGCCAGGTGCAGCGACCGCGACACCTTTTGGAGCCATGTTTGATGGATTGTTTGCACAGACATCAGCATTGTATGCTTACAATCATTCCACTGCGATTTACGCACGTGAAACGTTTGATGCTGTAGCTGCAATAGGTCTTGCAACAGCTTTTGCTGCAAACACCCCAATTGCTACAGATGGACCTGCAGATATGCTTGGACTTCTAGTTGGTGGTGCAGATGCACCGTTTGTTGGAGCTAGTGGTATACACATCTTTGATTCAAATGGAGATGTTGTTGGATCTGGTTATGACGTCTGCACTTTTGCTGCGGATTTAACTCTTGATTGCCATAGTAGTTGGGGCCTGATATCAGGTCTGAATGATGAAGGTATAGCGAAGAAGCCAGTTCGAGGATGTACGGATAGTACAGCTAATAATTTCAATGCTGATGCAAACGAAGAGGATAATTCTTGTACCTTCGATGTAGAACCAGAACCCGAACCCGAACCTGAGCCAGAACCTGAAGAAGAAGATGAGGTTCCAGGATTTGGTCTGATGTCAGCAATTGCTGCAATTGGTGTAGTGCTAATTCTCCGTAGAAGGCTCTGAAGCATTCTTAAAGAGAAAAACTCATAAGCAAAAAGGGGCGGCCACAGGGGCTGTGGCTGCCCTGCTGTGGGGTTGAACAGTTATAGGTGCTTCCATCTTGTCGCTTAAGCAGGAGAGTTGATTAGGATTGCAAAATTATAGTGGTAACACTGTGAAAGCCATTCGAGAGAGCTGGAATAATCTGTCTCTTGGAATAAAGTTCGCATGGTTCCTCTTGGTTGATTCTTTTTTTGCCCTTCGCCTACAGGATTTTCTAATTTTTAATTACAAAGGCTATCCTCTGTCGTGGTTGATACATGGAGATTCACTTTGGCTTATTCAATTCTTTCAGTTCACAATTTCAGGTTTTTATTTATTACATATTTGTATAAGCAATTTAGATGCTAAGAAGCAAAGTGTTGCAATTGCATTGTCTCCGTTAGCTATTTTATCAATCCTGAGTATAGCTTTTGACTCATTATTCATAGGAAAAGGGCTTACAATTGAAATGTCCTTTGACACGAATTCAACTATGTTAACGGCTTGTTACTGGGCTGCACAGTATCTTACACTTGCTATTGGTTTAACTCTAATCTACAAAGTCCAGCGTTTTGGGAATTTTGCTCAAGCCGAAATAATGTTGGTTGGTGCATACATCGGCGTCACAATGATGTGGAGTCCTTATTTCTCTTTAATGATGGGTGGAGATCGTGTTCCTTATTCTTCAGTACCTAAAGATGGTGAACTAACCTGGGACCTTTTATTCTGGGCTTGTGTTTTGGCTTTTTTACTTACGGGTCTTTTAGGAGTTATACTAGACCGACTAGTATACCGGCGTTTCCGTCAGAAAAATGCAATTCCTCAGATTATGATGATTTCATCATTGGGTATTTCAATGATTCTGAGAGGAATTTTATACCTTAGATATCGTGCTGTGAATCATAGATTTGTAACGGATCCAGATTGGGTGGACCTCAGGGAAGCTAAATTCGAAATTTCTAGTAGATTGTGGCGTTTAAATTTTGGTGAACGACTTGATTCAGATGGAACCGTTCTCGCATTTTACAATACTGTTGAGGATGAGTATTACCTTCAGTATACCAAAGCAGCAATGATAGTCGGTATATTCTCTATAGCTCTTCTATTATGGGTAGTGCTTAATGTGACTAAATTAGGCAGAAAAATGCGTGCAGTGGCAGACAATCCTGACCTTGCAGCATCTTCAGGGATTAATGTTGAAAGAGTCCATGCACAGACGGCATTCATTGCAGCAGGCATCTCAGGTACATGTGGAGTTCTTCTCTCACTGTTTGTTAGAGTCAATCCCAATCTAGGCCTGAGTATTCTTCTTCCTTCTTTTGCAGTTATAGTACTTGGTACTTTGGGTTCAGTTAGAGGAGCAATCATAGCTTCCTTAATTGTAGGTTTCATACGTACTGTTTCAGAGTCAGTTTTGATAGATGTAGGGCCTGAATTAGGTCGCTCATCCTATTCAGCCTTTGGTGAGGCTATGCCATACCTGTTTCTTGTTGGAGCATTAATGACTATGCCAAAAGGTATAGGCAATGCCATTGCGAATTGGGAGATTGAGAGAGCTCGAAGTAGCAAAGGAACTATATTCAGTCCGATGAACATATTCCTTTTCTTATTGCTTGTGTTTTGTTTGTGGTCAGCTTCCTGGTTTGGATTCATTTTGTGGGGAATAATAATATTCTGGTTATATCTCTTTAATCACATTACAGTTAGTTCTTCGTTTTCAATTCCAGATTTCAAGAATATCCCTCAAACACCATATATTGGTTCTATCTTTCGTAATTTCACATCATATCAAAAGGGTATGGTCTTTGCAGCAGCAGCATTGCAGATCGTGGTTGTAAGCTTTCTCGATCTTCGTACATCTGGTGTAGGTTTAGCTTATCTTCTTGTCGATTATGTATTTTTCTTCTTGAATATAATTGGTTTAATCGTAATGTATTCATCAATTGCGTCTTATCTTCCAGAGATCCGTAAAATTTATGAGCCTGCCAAGAGTTTGAATTCTGAACAGAAGGTACAATTATTAGTTTCAGGATTCTTGTTAACACTCGTATCTTTTGGAGTGGACTATTTGGTTGCTGGCAGCGGAACAATTTATCTGGTAATAGACCTGATGTTTCTACTTTTAGAGGTCTCAGGTATTCTGTTAGTAGTATTCACGTTATTTTTCTCAAGAATGGAATTAATTGGATTACTAATTGGTCTTGATAGGAAATTAAAAGAAATTACTGAAATTCAGATGTGGTCTACAATGGTTGGATGTGTTGTTCTAACAGCCTTTGTTTTCTTCCTAGATGAAGCTACTTCGGGTTCTGGAATGATTTATTACCTCGTAGACCTTTTCTATCTTTTCGTTATTCTGAGCGCTGTTTTGCTGGTCCTTGTGATTACTAAATCTAGAGCTGAGGTGTCTCATAGAATAAATCTTGTTCTTGCAACAATTGGGATTTTACTAATTTATTGCGAATCGGCCATAGACCCTCAATCTAGGGCATACGTTACGGAGTCAGCATTTGTAATGATTCTGTTTTCGTTTAATGTTGTAAGTCGTTTCGTGTTTGGAAATCTTTCTAATTTAAGAGATACAATTAATAAAAATTTATTTTATAGAGATTCTACAGCCAAGATTACGGAATATTTTAATCTATATCGCCTTCTTTTTGGTATTATTTTGTATCAGTACGTTCCTTTTAGTTTGATTCAAAACATAGGTATATTCTTCATATTATTTTCTTTTAATCCATTAGCCGACAACGCTTCAAAAGGCTTAGAATATATCCAAAGAATTTTCTGGGAAGCAATTTTACCACCTTCTAAAGCAGCATATGGTCGTTCAAGTGAGCGAGGTTCATGGTTTCTTTTCGTTGTGTTTTTCTTTATACTCTGCAGTATTGCCTGGAATCTACCTAGCAGTACTAGTCAGACCCAGTATATCCAGATTACAAGAATTATTGTTCTTCTTTGTGTGTTTTCGATTTTGGCCTTTTCCTTGAATTTGCACACAGGTTTGACAGGAATGACCAATTTTGGTGTTATTTTATTTGCAGGTTTAGGAGCCATAACCGTTGGTATTCTAACCGTTCCTGAGGATAAACCAGGTGGCCATGGATGGTCTATCCTCTCGGCAACTATTTTTGCTATGTTACTCTCTGCGGCAGCGGGTTGGTTCTTAGCATATCCCACAGCACGCCTTCGTATGGATTATTTTGCAATCGTAACCATTTCACTTGGTGAAATGCTTAGAATTACTATGAGAGCTGAACCACTTTTAAGAGCAGGAACAACGTCTAAATCAGCAATAGGTGTGACATTGTACCCTCAACCTTTTAAGGAGTGGTGGGAAAATACCTTTGATAATTCAGTTGGCGAATATCTTGACTTGAGAAATGCTGAGGGAATCTTGCAGGTTGCGCCTTATACTGTGTTTTTATCCGTACTTGCTATTTTCTTGTGTTTGGCAGTGTGGTTTGTATTGGGACTAATGATTAATTCGCCATGGGGAAGGATATTACGAGCTATACGAGAAGACGAAGAAGTCACAATGCATCATGGACATTCGGTATTTTACCAAAAAGCTACAAGTCTTGCGTTGGGAGCTGCCATTGCCGCCCTTGGAGGAGCTTTATGGGCGTGGTTGAAGATGAGTATACTGGATGATTTTCTTAGCCCCGTTTTTTCAACTTTTCTGATATGGGCTGCTTTTATAGTTGGTGGAAAAGGAAACAATAAAGCAATGATCATAGGAGCATTCATAATCGTTCTGAATGATTTTGTCTTTAATTTGATGGTTTTAGGGCGTAACAATGTGACTAACGAGTTTCACACTATGGTTACATTTGTTGACGAATTATTCGCATGGCTTATTTTAGATGTAATGAGCATTTTTATGAGTGACTTGTCTATAACTATAGTTTTTGGAAACAATGTTGAAAATGTTCTTCCAGAACTGGCTTATGTTAAGGTGTCACTTATTGGGCTTGTGATAGTATTAAGTTTATTATTCTCTGAAAAGGGCCTCTTACCAGAGGTACCCAAGAGGCCAGAAGAATCTTCAGATTTCCGAATAGATATTTATTGGTTATTCTGGACTTTGGCTCTACTTTCATGTCTTGTTGGTTTGTGGATGGTCTACAAAATAGGTTTGATGGTTGGAATTATTTTAGCAATTATACTCCTGGCCTTGGTCGTAGCAATCAGTCATTTAGGTCAAAGAAAAATTGTACAAGAGGGTGATAATTGATGTCTTCTGTTCTCAAGGTTACTAATCTGACAAAGGATTTCGGTGGTTTACGTGCAGTTGATAACATTTCATTTGATGTTGGCAAAGGGGAGTTTGTTGGTCTGATAGGGCCCAATGGTTGCGGTAAGACAACCACTTTTAATTGTATATCTGGTCTTCTTGACGCGACTAAAGGTGACGTCGAGATTTTCAATAGAAATTCTAATAATTTAACTCCAGATAAGGTACAGAAACTAGGGCTAACACGTACCTTCCAACATACTAGATTGTGGAGAGATATGACCTCTATTGAGAACTTGTTAATCCCTCCTAGAAATCAGTTCGGTACGAATCCATTTACAGGTTTTGCTTCCTTCTTTATTCCAGATGAAGAAAGACTTCGTGTTAGAAAAGCATACCAGACTTTAGATGAATTAGAAATTAGGCATATGGCCCACAATTTGACTAGTGAATTATCTGGGGGGCAAAGTAAGTTGGTTGACATAGGCCGAGCATTGATGGGCGATCCGCTTTTGTTGCTATTGGATGAACCTGTTGCAGGTGTTGCAGGCCCTCTAGCAGAGAAAATATTCAATAATCTACGAAAGATAGTAGATGATAAAGGAATCTCGATTCTTGTTATAGAACACAACATGGATTTTATTTTACGTCATGGAGTGGACCGTATAGTAGTCATGGATCAAGGTCGTGTCTTGATGCAAGGTTCCCCAGACGAAGTAAAAGATAGCAAAGAAGTGATTGAGGCCTATCTCGGGGGAGCGAAATGAGTCATCTTCTGGAAGTTACATCACTTGAAGGTGGTTATGGGTCAGTTAAAATCATCAATGGTATTGACCTTTACATTGACAAAGGCGAATTCGTAACAATAATAGGTCCCAATGGTTGTGGTAAGTCGACGTTTATCAAAATCATTTTTGGAATTGCCACTTACTACGGTGGCAGCGTCATGCATAAGGATTCTGAAGTTTCGGGTTGGCGTACCGATTCTTTGGTCAATAGAGGAATTGCTTATGTTCCTCAAGTAGATAATGTATTTCAGAGTTTATCAGTAAAGGAGAATTTGGAGATGGGTGGTATTCAGTTGTCTAAACCTCTGTTGGAAGAACGTATTGAAAGAGCATTGCAAATGTTTGAGGACTTGAGACCTCGTATGAATGATGTGGCAGCTTCTTTGTCTGGAGGTCAAAGACAGATGTTAGCAATTAGCCGGGCTCTAATCAATGATCCCGATTTCCTTCTGCTTGATGAGCCCACCGCAGCTCTTAGTCCCCTTTACCAGCAACAGATAATAGAGCGGATTGATGCACTTAGAACGAAAGGGATAACGGTTCTGATTGTTGAGCAGAACGCCAGATTATCATTATCTCGTTCCGATAGAGGGTATATCTTTTCTAATGGGAAAGTTGTCCATACAGCACCAGCCAGTGAAATACTGGTTGATCCTCAAATCAATGAATATTTCTTGGGTACTAAGAAAGACTAAGAGCTGCAATTATGGAACAACCTAGTGGCAGAAAATTGGCGATCACCAATCTGATGATGTTGTCGGTTGCCATGTTCTGGGGAGTTGCCTGGCCTGTGGGCCGTATTCTGGCAGTTGATTTAGTTGATTATCCTTTTTCTGTGATGTTTCTGAGGTATGGTTTTGCCCTTCCAGTTCTATTTGTATGGATGTGGTATAGGGAGGGAAACACAATACCTAAACAAGAGGATTGGAAACCATTATTCCTGATGGCTTTCACTTCTGTTTTTCTATACCAGATAGGGTATATGTTTGGAATGCAGAGAACAGCTGCATCTGATGCATCACTGGTCATCGGTTTCAATCCCGTTTTTGTCGCTATACTCTCTATCTGGCTTCTTTCACACCGTATGAATTCAGGAGGAATAATAGGTATTTGCCTTAGTTTTACGGGGATTCTTCTAATATTCTTGGCTTCACCTAACGTTCAAATTCCATTTGGGGAGCGGATTACGGGTAATAGTCTGATAATGTTTGGTGCATTTACTTATGCAATCTACGTCGTCTCTATGAGGCGCTATGTTCTTGAAAGAGGAGAGGATCAACTTAGTTCATTATCTCTGATTGCTTGGGTATCCTTGATTGGCTGTATTTTCTTTATACCTTTTGTTATTAATGAA
>DAXQ01000027.1 GCA_002506485.1 Euryarchaeota archaeon UBA136
CACGAGTGCTGGTAGTAGGAATGGCAGTGTGTGGGTGACAATCTTGTTGGACCATTTGCAAACCTCTACGGGGCCGATCTTACTGGCGCAGACCTCTCCGATGCAGACCTTCGCTATGCAGATCTTCGCTATGCAGACCTAAGTGCTGCAAACCTAATGAATGTAAACCTAGCTAATACAAACCTAACTGGCGCAACCCTAGAAAATGCAGACCTCAAATATGCTGGCCTAACGGATGCAGACCTAAGATATGCAAACCTCGAAGGTACAAATCTCCACGGTGCAACCCTCTTTCGTGTAGACCTATCGAATGCGTGGCTCAACTATGCTGACCTCAGTTATGCATTCCTCATCGAAGTTGCGCTCTCTGGTGCAAATCTAACTAGTGCAAGTCTCAGCTATACTGACTTCACTGACGCTATTGTAATGGATGCTGATTTTACCGATACTGTTTGGTATCAGACAATCTGGATCGACGGTGAAATATACGACGAGAATCAGGCTTAAAACTAGATTATTAGGGAATAACTAGGGTTTCTTCATGAACGCAACAAATTCTTCTTCGGTCCGTGATTCTAACACATAGTTGTTTTGACGTTCAAAGCCCATGGTTGACATTGAGCTGCTTCCATAATCATGCCCCGGGAAAATATCAACATCATCAGCTATGGGTGCCAGGATCTCGAAGAGTGTCTTGTACATCTCACGTGGGTCACTACCTGGCAGGTCAGTCCTCCCACATTCGCCGACAAAGAGGACATCTCCCGTGAACAGAAGCTGCTTGTCAACAAGGAAACAGACCTCGTCAGAGCTGTGCCCGGGTGTGTACAGAACCTCCACAGGTATGTTACCAATCTTAATCTCGTCACCGTGTTCCAGTTTACGGTCAACATGAAATGTGGCACTACTGTGCCCTGCGACCTTGGCCCCGGTCATTTCCACCACAGTCTCATTGCCATTGACATGGTCGAAATGCCCATGGGTACTCAGGATCCATTCTATCTTCAATCCGACTTCCTTCGCCATCTCGACAAATTTCTCAGGTTCAAAGGAAGGGTCTATGAGAGCTCCAATCCTGGTCTCCTCACAGCCCAATAGATAGCCAAAATTAGCCATAGGGCCAACAGGCATTTGCTTCACTATCATTTTAAGTTGCTGTACAAGCTAAAGTCCAGTAGAAGAGTCTTCTGGATACGTCTTGATATTTTGGAGTGGGATCAGAACTGTTGTTCCACTTCAGCGTGTACGCTATAGCAAAAAAGCTCATTTGCATACACACCGTCAGGAACAGTGCTGTCAGAATAAATGGTCGTCGTTTCTTATTAAATCAATCATCTCGAGGTTTGGCCTCGTTCACCTTTAATTCACGACCGTCAGTCTCGTACCCGTTCAGGGCCTCGATGGCTGATCCAGCTTCGTCTGCGCTTGCCATTTCGACAAATCCAAAACCACGGCTTCTGCCGCTCATGCGATCTACAATTACTTTTGCAGATGTAACTTCTCCATGTTCTTCAAAGAGTTCTTTCAAACTGTCGTCTTTGAAGGACCATGGCAAGTTCCCAACATAGATATTATTGCTCATTTCTATCAAACCTGCCCTGTCTCCAAGGCGAGCTTCCAGAAAGCCCCCGACTTAAGGCTTACCGCTAGAATTTGTTGCCTAATTCTCTACGGGTCTGCCCTGGATCTATATAGGGCAGAACAAACGCGATCATCAATTGACAAGTTCCACCAATCATGATTGTGGTGGTGAAGGTAAAATTCTCTTCGAAGTATCCAGCCATCTTAAGGCCGAATAACGCTCCAAAGTTCAGAAGGGCCATATACAATGTGAATTGCGTAGCTCCGACTTTTGGCCAGGTCACGTTCATGAATAATGAAATCAGGGAAATGCCCATCGCAGCACCAAAGAAAGGATAAATGATGACCAACCAAGTCATGACAGTTCTATTCTCCCATAATGGTTCGGCCAGTGCTATGGTAAAGATGGATAGGCCCGTTAGAATTGCAAATAAACTGGCAATACGGCGCGCACCATACCGATCCGCAATAATTCCTCCCATGAGCGTTCCGAGAATTCCAGCAACAACTGCAGAACCGCCCGTAACAAGTACATATTCAGTATCTGTCCATCCCAGTTGTTGAATGAAAAGAACGTTTAACACAGGTATCAGGAATTCCCAGAAGTAGGTTAGCATTGCCAACAAAACACCAATCATTGGTGCCCTGAGAGAAAGAGCCTTGACAATGTCGCTTTGCACAGGTGCCAAGTCATAAAATTGCATTCCAAATGAGTTCCATTCCTCTTCTGGTTTCAAATAAAATGTGAAATACCAAAGACCTGCGCATACGGCAGCTACAACAACACTTCCAAGCAGACCAACAACATCTCCAATAGTTAACAGTAAGAAGAAAAACAGAAAAGCCAAAAGTGCAAAATCCACAGCGATAGCTTTCACCTTGTCAGAAGAATCAATAGAACCTCCTTTTACTTTCCTTATAGCTCCTTTACTAACTTTCACAGTCTTTTCGGTAGGCTTACTTGGCTTAACAATGGATTTTCCTTCACTCCATGGGAATAATTTCTCCCCTGGCCTTTCTCTGATAAATGCAGGAAGACACATAATCAACAATAGGAGTGGCACGGTCAAAAACAGTCCACCAGCAATTCCAATGGAAGAGTACTTCCCCATCAAATATCCGATACCAGCACCCCCGACCATGGTACCAAAACGTTTCGCTCCAAACATAAATCCATTAATCTTTCCAAATTCCTCAGGATTCAAAATGTCAACAGCTAATCCATCCACAGCGACGTCTTGTAGAGATGCAAAACAGTTATGGAAGAATAACAACGCAGTCAATAACGTGACTTTACTCTCAATACCAGGCACTAACGCAATAATCACAACGGTAGCCACCATACCAGACTGTGCACTAAGAATCCAAGGCCTACGTCTCCCCATAGGCAAATAGTGATAATTATCAACAAAAGGACCCCAAAGGAACTTGAAGACCCAAGGTAAATAGACCCAGAACAGCATATTTCCAATTGCGGCAGCGCTGTATCCTTGTTCAGCAAGATATGCGATCAATGTATACGAGATGAAACCCGAGGGTATCCCTTGAGCAGTGTACAGTGCACATAGACTTAGCGCTCTGGTATTCCAGTCAGTGGTCAGACTCAGTTGGTCTGGCAAAGTATCGTCCCAAACAATTTCATCGGTCCCAGATGCCTCCACCTCGACATTACTTTCAGATCTTCTAGGCTGTCTAAAGATGTAGGCAGTCATTAACATTGCGACTATAATGAATGGAGCGAATACCAATCCGCTAAGATTAATCCCACCTTGTGGGACCAATAGTGTCGAACCAAAATCATCCAAAAGAACAACTGAGAAACTGTTCACAGCAGACATATCTCCAGATGCCAACACAAGTCTGGCAGAGAGCGTCTGATTCCCTTTCACAATTTCTTCAGGAACGGAGATTTGCCAATTAGCCCAATTTCTTTGTGTTGAAGTATCTGTAGCAGTGTACCATTCACTTGCACCAAACCTCACTTGGACGCCAATCGCTGGTTTGTTTGCAGTCTGGGCAGTCCCTTTCAAAACCGAACCATTGTAGATCTCTGGTTTCAGGAGGATAGCCGTTCCGTTAAACTCACCTTCGACATAACTCAAACTCCAATTCACAGAAACCTCGGGATCTATCATTCCCCCGATCTGAACGAAGGTCAGTGGGTCAGCCTGCCCATATCCATATTCATTATCAGGTCTGGTCTCCAAAAGTGAACAATTATTAGAAGCAGCATCAATAGCGTCATTTTCAATCTCTCTCTCGATAGCATATCCTCCAACTAGAGTATCTTTCACCTCTGCAGGCGTTAAGTCCGGGTTTGCTTCTAAGGTCAGTGCTACTATTCCGGCCATCAATGGCGTTGCCATACTGGTTCCACTTTTGGAAGTGTAACCAGTTCCAGTTCCCTGATTAGGCGCCATTATGTTGCTACCAATTGCAGCAACATCTGGTTTGACTCGACCATCTGAGGTATAGCCTCTTGAGCTATAGGGTGCCAGACTCAAATCCTTGTCAAGTGAAGCAACAGTTATGGGTAATCTTGAATCACCAGGTGAGTCAATAGTATTACAACCAGCAGCCGTAAGCGAGCCAAATTCGTTTCCAGCACTTAAAGTAACTACAAGACCTGATTCCACGGCCGCATCAACGGCTTGACTCCAGGCAGAACTACCATCATTATCAATATGAAATTCAACCTGCTGTTCACCTAAGCTTGAGGTCATCACACGAATGTGCGGCTGGACGAATTTTTGAAATTCAATAGTCCATTCAACTCCTCTGATGATGTCTTCAATATCTCCGTCACAGCAAGATAGAACATTTACCAAATGAGCTTTTGGAGCCACACCGATATACGGAGTTCCGTCAGGAGCAGTTTCACCGTCCCCAGTACCTGCAGCTATTCCAGCCACATGGGTTCCGTGAGTGCCACTATCAAGAGATTGGCCAGGGTAGCAAGGCATTGTACCATCAAGTCCATTTTCGGAGCAAATAATTGCGTCTTGTCCAGCATCATAATAAGCAGCAACTTTCAGATCATTTGTAAACTGATTATCGTCCATGTCGTCTAGGCCAACGTGAGCATTATCGACGCCCGTATCTACTATGGCAATCGATACGCCTTCTCCATAAATACCATGTTGACTCCAAACGTTGTCTACGCCCATTGCAGGCACAGCCTCATGCATATGTGGCTCTGCCTTTCCAATATCATCCAGCATAACTACACCTTCCCAATCTGCAACCTCTTTGATGACCTCCCGAGGCATTGTGGTGCCTATCAGGTCGATGTATTGAGCACGGAATGTCACTTCAATTCCACTTTCTTCCAACCTTTGAACATCATCATCGGTTGGGTGGTGATCATACCTGACAAATATGCGGGCTTCACCTGAATCAAAGAAACGTTCACCCTGCTGCAATTTCCAGATTAATAAATCGGAAATCCCATCGTGATTTTTGTCTCTGGAATATACATCCCACCAATCCAGTCCTGAAATCTGGTTTTCTTCTTTAGCAGCTTGGCTTGTAAAACTCGTACTCAAACAAAGTAACATTACAATTCCGATTGCGAAGGCCTTGCGCTGCATGTTTCGAGAGATAGGACTTTGATTAAAGAAACTTGCGATATTCACTGGTCAGATATACCACCTCTGATTCTGACAGCCATTCCCTGTTGCCCTAATCTGAGTTCCTCTGGAGAGATAACTAGTTTACCAAATGCCACTAATTCATCATCAGGAGTTACAATGATGCATTCATCCATGCATCTCAGATTCTGATCAATGTCTTTCACAAACTTGCAAAACACACTCTTACCGCCCCTGTTGAAAGCAGCTGTTTCGGGATCAATGACCACACGGAGTCCTGGAAAGTCCGTATTTCTTTGAATCATTTCAGCACCATATTCCTGAAGGATGAACAATCCTCTTCTGTGGGAAAGAGAAGCCAGATGTTTTCCATCAAGCATAAGGTTTCGGAGCCGTTTCGTTTTCCTGCTGGTGACAAGTTCAACATCACCATTTGTGAGGGCCTCTCCCATACCTTTTCCAAATTGATAATCCAGTATCGTTCTGACCCTTTCAACATTCCATCCCTGCATTTTCCATCCTTCAATATCATCCTGTAATAGTCCAGGGTGAAACGGATAGGTTTCTGACAGGTGTAGGGAAATATTCCCAAAATAAGGGTGAAGCATATCTCCTTTTCCAGAGGAGGCAAATTCTGCAAAGATTGGTCGATTATCTGATTCTTTTCCAGTTTTTACAGGAGTCTTGTAGCGGTAAGCTGGTTCAAATTGAGACAACCATTCCTTTTCTTCTTTTAGGACATCAAAGACCTTCATTAAAGCA
>DAXQ01000062.1:0-2817 GCA_002506485.1 Euryarchaeota archaeon UBA136
ATCATTGGATGTTTACAGGTGTTATTGCTATGGCTGACCGAGTAGACTCCAGATTGCCTTACTTTGCATTGGTTATCGGGATGATTGCTATTTCCACTTCTGCAATTCTAATAAGGCTGAGTAATAGTGATTCCTTAGTTATTGGTTCATACCGCCAGTCATTTGCCACACTTTTTTTTGTTCCTTTTCTGTTTAAGGACAGAGGCGGCGAGCTTCTATCTATTCCGCGTTCCAAAATCATGGAAATGGCAGTCACAGGTATACTCCTGGGCGGTCACTTTGGATTCTTTATTTCCTCGGTCAAGGCCACTTCTATAGCTGCCTCGGTCCTTCTTGGAACCTGCCATATTGTATACGTTGCAATTATTGGCTGGTTGATACTTGGCGAACGTCTAAATCAGAAGGCGATTTACGGTACGATTGTAGCTTTGTTCGGGATAGTTGTTCTTTTCTGGGGTGATTTAGTGGAAGACCCTGGCAATTTCCAGGGGAATATACTAGCTTTCATATCAGGAATCCTGGCAGGATTGTATTACCTTGGGGGACGCAGGTTGCGAAAGGAAATCAGCTTGCCGACGTATGCCCTTGTGGTTTACTTCTTCAGCGCGTTGACCATGTGGTCAGTTGTCATTGTTCAGGATCTGGAGTATAAATCTTTACCAATAGCGGAGATTCAGTTGTTCATTCTTATGGCGTTGATTCCAACCTTGCTGGGCCATACTATGCAGAATTGGGCCCTCGGGTACCTACCAGCATATGTGGTGTCCATAAGTCTCTTATCTGAACCAGTAGGTTCAGGAGTCCTAGGTTGGTTGATTTTCGATGAACTACCTAGTCTAGGTGTCTTTATTGGTGGGATAATAGTACTTCTTGGAGTCTATGTGGTTACGTCTGCTGAAAAAGCGACTAGTTGATTAGGTCCGCTTTCAATTTCTCAAATTCTGCGGTGGTGAGGATTCCCATCTTATTTAATTCAGCCAGCTCTTTGAGTCTCTTGATTTTGTCATTTTCGGGTTTGGTGCCTGATTCAGGTTCTTTGGGTTTTCTTAGAGGAGTTTTCTTCAATTGTTTTTCCTTATTTTCAATTTTGCTTTTCCGTTCTTTTCTTTCTGCTAATTCTCTCAATATCACGGCCGCCACCTCAAGTTCCTTACTACCCATCACTTTGTTCAGGGCATCTTCCGTTTCGTTTTTCTTTTTCTTTCGAACAATCTTCCTGACAACCATACAACTCATTGCTAGAATTAAGTGTCCATACATAAATGTTAGAGTGGTTGTGTAAACGTTTTAATTACCCTACTTACTGGAGCGGCATGTCTGGAATAACTCTTCTTAGAGGGGAAGAGATGAAAATGCAATTGAAGCCGCATTTCTTTTCCTTTTTCCACTTGTACATTATTTTCTTTTTTCTTCTCGTCTGGGCCTACGTGATACACGATTTCTTTGATTCTCATACGTTTCAAGATTTCCGTTTCTATGATATAATAATTGAAATTCCCTTTGTGAATGAGGTCTTGGCTGGTGCTATAATCTGGTCATTGGCTCTATTTGTCGTTG
This sequence comes from Euryarchaeota archaeon UBA136, assembly GCA_002506485.1. Lineage (GTDB taxonomy): Archaea > Thermoplasmatota > Poseidoniia > MGIII > CG-Epi1 > CG-Epi1. The sequence continues at coordinate 1,558 of DAXQ01000062.1, forward strand.
GTTTCATAGCTAGATATTTCTTTATGGATGCCGGGGGCCAGAGTATATTTCGTCTATATTCAGGCCTAGCGATTCTGGGCATCGTCGTGCTTTCTTATCACAAGTGGAAGATGGAAGACACGGAGGCCTTTGGGCTTTGGTTCATTCCGGGAGTTACTGCTGTAGTTGGTCTGATAGGTCTATTTTCCGTTGATGCTTATCGCCGTTCTTTTACTTATTATCTTACAGATAATCGAATAGTTATTCAGGGTAACTTCTTGATGAATCGCAGCGAGCGCCAGGTGCGTTATAATCATATCGAAGACATAAAGATGGAACAGGGTATAGTTGGGACCATGCTGGGCTACGGCACTGTTTTACCCTTGACAGGTTCTGGACTGGGTACAGGATCGGATGAATCTATGGTTATTGCTGGTTCAGGAGCTGAGGTGAAGGGTCTGGGGATAGGATTGCTTGGCGGTTCACGTACTTCATCCAAACGAATTAGACATAATCCTCATGATTGCCTGTATGGCGTACCTCAACCGTCCAAGGTTCGTGATTTGATAACAGAGAATATCCAATCCGATACCGGAGTTGAACACTTAAAGAACATTCAGGAACTTCTAAGTAAACAGGAAGGAAACGAAGACGAGTAATCGTCTTTTTCAGGTTTTTTCAAGCGCTTTTGGCTTGAATGCCAGCTTCTTTGAACATTTTCAGGGAAAGATCAAAGTCAGAAGCCCATCTTTCAGGTATTTCAATTTTTTCAGGGTACACTATCTGGGATATTCCTGCTTGTATCAGGGATCTGGCACATCTGGTACATGGCGGCCAAGTAATGTATGCAGTACATTCCTTGAGCGACATTCCAATTCGTGCGGCATGCATTATTGCATTTTCCTCGGCGTGGCATATGAGAGGATATTTCATTTCTCGATTGTTCAATCTCTCTTCACTGTCTTCAATACCTCTAGGTAGCCCATTGAAGCCTGTGCTCCTTATCTCACGATCGGGCCCTACAACGACACACCCGACCTGAGTCGAGGGGTCCTTACTCCATGACGCAATTTGTTTTGCAAGTTCTAAAAATCTAACATCCCATTTGGTCATCAGCGCATATTCTGTAAAGGGCCCATATAGGTATCTACGAATTCCTTATTCCTTCACAAATCCGACATTCACAGATTCTTTTTCTGGCCTGACAATGTTCTCTTCCGTAGAATATCATCTGTAAATGCAATCTGTTCCAGTCCTTCTTTTTGAAGCTAGATTTCAGAT
>DAXQ01000062.1:3151-8047 GCA_002506485.1 Euryarchaeota archaeon UBA136
GTCGTTTGCACATTTTTGCCATTTGACAACCCCCATCTGAAGGCTAGACGATGAATATGTGTATCAACCGGAAAGGCAGGAACATTGAAGGTCTGGGCCATTATCACAGATGCAGTCTTATGACCAACTCCTGCCAGTTCCTCCAACTCTTCAAAATTATCTGGAATCTCACCACCGTGTTTCTCTAACAATTGTATACAGGTTTTTTTTATGTTCTTTGATTTAGTTGGAGCCAATCCGATTTCTCGGATTAAAGTCCTTATCTCCTTCTCACTCAATTTATCCATCTTTTCAGGGGTGTTTGCCTTTGCAAACAATTTTGGAGTTATCTGATTTACTTTCTTATCTGTACTTTGTGCACTTAACATAACGGCGACAAGAAAAGTGAAATTATTCTCGTGTTCCAGAGGAATCTCAGGCTCAGGATAGAGTTCATTCAAAACGGAAATTACAAATTTTGTTTTATCAGACAATTTCAAGACAGCCTCTCATTTTCCCTTAAAATTGGCTTTTCTCTTTTCAATAAATGCAGTTATTCCTTCCTTTCCGTCTTCAGATTTAAAACATTCGATAAACATATCCTGTTCATATTCTAATCCCTTGTCTAACGACATCTTGGCTACTACCCTCACACATTTTTTAGCCCTCTCAATAGCATATGGAGATTTATTAGCTATAGTATTTGCGATTTCTAGCGTCTTTGTCTCTAATTCATCCGAATCAAATATGAAATTTACAATGCCGTATTGGTGAGCTTCCTCAGCAGTTATCATTCTTCCGGTAAGTATCATTTCCATTGCCCGCCCTTCTCCAATCAATCTGGTTAATCTTTGAGTACCGCCCGCACCAGGAATAATTCCAATATTTATTTCCGGTTGTCCTAATTTAGATTTTTCGCTGGAAATTCGGAGGTCGCAGGCCATGGCTATTTCCAACCCCCCTCCTAGACAGAATCCATTAATCATAGCAATTACAGGTTTTGTCATTTCAGATATGACTTTGTTTACTCTCCAATCTTCATTCATTTCCTCTCTTGTCCGTAAGTCCATTTCTGCGAATTCTTTGATGTCAGCTCCTGCAATGAATGCCTTACCAGAGGCACCAGTTAGAATCACAACAGAAACACCTGAATCAGTTTCCATATCCTCGAAAGATCGAGCCATTTCACTGCGTGTGGCAGAGTTCATACTATTCAGCTGTTCAGGACGGTTTACAGTAATGATACCAATCTTGCCCTTTTTCTCTACTAGGATGTTGGCCATGCTCTAGTCTATTTGGAGTCTTTTATTGAAGTTTTCTTCTAATCGTCGAAAACCCCGCAAGAGGGGCAACTTCTTTCATCAGTCAACTCAAACATCGCACCACACGCACCGCACAATAATTCGCCATCAACCTCAGTGAAATTGGAGGTTCCTTCTTCTACAACTTCACTAACCGCGGTGACGATATTCCTTGGACTACTCATGCCGAAGAAGTAATATCCTCCGCCTAAAACGCCAGCTGCTAAAAGTACCAGTAGCCCAGCACCCATGTATCCGGCGATATCCTGACCTTCACCTTCATCATCCTTGACAACAGGTTCTTCTTCAACCACAAGATCTATGAATCCAACTTCGGCCTCTGATTCGAAGCCCATGCGATCGACAGCCATCACCGAATAATAGTAAGTCGCTCCTAAACTCACTTTCACGTCACGATAGGAAAGATACAGTGCCTCAGATTCCATATTATCAATTATTTCACCAGTCTCACTTTGATTCGTAGAACGATAGATTCGGTATCCAACAAGATCCTGAGACTGTGAGGACATGAACGAGAGAATAACATCAACCGTTCCATTCTCGACTAGATTTCCCTTGGTTATTTCCAGATTTCGAATTTTCATTGGGGAATCTCGATCAACTATAATATCTTCGTAACTATCGTTCACAAAGTGGTTATCTGCTAAATCATAAGCGATTACCTTGAAATAGTAATGAAATTGATTGTCTACACTTACCAATATAGGTAGATCGGTTATCAGATAATTACCATATAAATCCCATTCCACAGGGAGAATCTCTTGCCCCTCTCGAACAACAGAATAGTACAATGTAAAGTTTACAGCATCCTCAATTTGTGTTAAATTAATGGTAATTTGCTCTAAATCCGTCAACTCTGGTAATTCAACCAACTTTGTGTCTGGTGCCTTTGTATCTACCGTTATATTGCGACTTATTTCGGAGATACCTTTGTTGCCCGCCTCATCTGAAGTGATAACTCTAAATTCGTAGACCCCGTCAACCATAGCATTGAACCCAGCCCACTTCGCTAACGTGTCTTCTTCAAAAGTCGCCCAGTCCCCTCCATTGAACCGATATTGAGCATCGTAGCCAGTGATTATCTCTGGGGTGCCATTCTGAGTGGAAACTGCCCATTCAAGTTCAATGTAGTTTATGTTGGTTACATTACCCTCCATTCTCAATTCGAGTACTGCATAAGGAGCAGTTAGGTCAACACGAGTTTCGGTATCATATCTGTCTTCCTTGTTCTCAATTAACCCTGCGTCATCTCCTCCTACTGACCGGAAACGATAACGATATCCATCGAAACCATATGTAAAAATTCCCGATTCCAGTTCTGATGAGAAATTTCCCCACACAGTCCATTCGCCCCATGTTTGGCCGTCGGTTCCGTTGTCCGTCATATATTCTATAATGAAATATTTGGTGTCATTACCTAGAATCTCATTGTCTTTGTACCAATCCTCAACGTACCACTCAACAACAAATGAGGAACTATTGACCAAACTAGGAGTTTGAGCATAGGTTCCTGGTGGTAAAGTGTCCTGAATGACATACAATCTAGCTTTGACCACCGTCCACAAACTGATTTCATCAGTCGAGTTCATCGAAGTCACGGAAACATTGAATTCACCAACTGAGAACTCAGTCACCAATGGATTCAGAACAATGGTGAGACCAATTGTCACTTCTTCATCAAACTGGGCGTGTATTATTGAGTCAAAATCTACGATTGAGAAGTTTACAGTATCATTCAGAGTTACACTAATCTCATATGAATCTCCTATGTTACCTCTATTGTAGGCCCATATATCGAATTCATACGTCCAATTTGCATACCCACAACACCATTCATCATCATCCCATGCTTCATCTTCAGATACGGCCTTGTCAGAAATAGGGGCTACCAATTCGAAAGCATACACAGGCAGCACTTCAAGTTTGAGGGAGAGATAATCAGGTTGGAATCCCCAAGCTGAGGATTTAGGAGTTACACTTACCAGTTCTTCATCAAACCACTGTGTATTGCCAGTTTCTCTGACCACGGATGCCAAAACATTCTTTCCTTCCTTCAATAGACTTGAGTTGAATTTAATCTCTTCATTCCAATACTGGGCATAGTGGCCACTTCCCCATCCCAAATCATCGAATATTTCTTCCCCGTTGAGATAGTATGTCCCATAGTTATTCGCAGCCATATTCAGGCTGAGAGTGTCATTTTCGTAATCACTCAGGTCCTCGATGTAAAAAATGTGTCTGAAATACGCATAATTGTTTCCTGCCCATTCAGTATTGTAGTCAACACCACCTAGATCATCGTCTCCAAACGGAGCAGGGGCTAACGTCCAATTTGAATCAGGTTCAAAATCAATCTCGGTCCAGGTCGTGTTATCAGCTTCGTAGAGCCTGCTTCCTGTTGAATTCACCCACTTCCATTCAGTTTCATTGTCACGTCCACTTTGAACGATCATATCCGCTATTTCGCCATGGTATTGTGAACGCGCAGTCAGTGTTAATTCGTAAACTCCCGAAAAGGTTCCGTTATCAGGTGTTATTTCAAGCTTAACTGTGGCAGTTTCACCCGGAGCGAGATTAATGATGTTTGGGACGAATTCTACATCCCAGTCATCAGCCACAGGCACCCCAAATAATTGGAAAGTGTAATTATCGTCCACGTCACCTTCGTTGGATATGGTTATATTGTAAGTTAGGAGCTCGCTGGTATTGCCTACAAGATAATCATCAGCCACTGAAAAATTGTAGGCGTAATATCCTACATATATGAATCTTGTTAGGCTTTCATTCAGAACCTTTGCCGTTACGTTGAATTCACCTAGTCTATCAGGAGTCCATTCAACTCTCCACTCAAAAGTTTTATTGGTTTCTATTTCAATTGTCTGATTCGCAAATCCAGCCCCTTCTATTTCCAGAATCACGTCCAAATTGGTCACATTATTTTCTTCATTGTTGAAGAAATCAATTCCAAGTACCAGATCATCACCAAGAACAATAGGATTCTCTTTCCAAGACTGCACCTTCAAGTCCAGTTCACAATCCAACCAGGTTGTATTGTCACCACCATTCCAAAGACTATCTCTTCCTACTAAAACAAGTGTGTTGTTACCCTCAATGAAAATATCCACATCGATACTGATTTCCTTGTTCCAGTATTCAGCTTCACCTTCATAGCACCCTCCGCTGTAACTCAGACAATTCTGAATCTGTTGGCCATTCAAATATACTGCATAATAATTAGTATATGCAGACTTGATTTTTCCACCTAGTATAGCCGCTCCATCATCAATTGTAAAATTTTTTCGTATTATGATGTAATCCTTATCTCCGTCGCTCCCACTCGTAGGCTCAGATTGCCATATTGTCCCTGGTTCCACTCCTTCATTCGCCTTGTTGCCAAAGGGCGCACTTCCTACATCCCAATCACTGTCATCAAATGACTGCTCCTCCCAGTCATCGGGAAAATCGTCATCATCATCAAAGATTCTAAAACTGTATTCCGTAGATTCGTTTTTCCCACTGGGAACAATATTAACTGCTTCTCCATTTTCAAAATCGTTAGTATATTTAATAACAGATATGTCTATTTCGGGGTCTT
>DAXQ01000038.1:0-14762 GCA_002506485.1 Euryarchaeota archaeon UBA136
CCAATCACTGTCATCAAATGACTGTTCCTCCCAGTCATCGGGAAAATCGTCATCATCATCAAAGATTCTAAAACTGTATTCAGTAGATTCGTTTTTCCCACTGGCAACAATATTAACAGCTTCACCGTTTTCAAAATCATTAGTATATTTAATAGCAGATATGTCTATTTCGGGGTCTTCTGCTTTCACCCCACCAAGACAAATCATAGAGATGATGAAAACTGGCAAAAGCATTGAGAATCTGCCTAATGACACAGTGTGGCAGTAGTCCTTTGTATAATTAGTTTTTTACCAACTAGTAATTATCGAAATCAGCTTCCTAAGGTTCTTTTCTTTTAGATGATAATCGGCTTCGTCAATTACCCTTTGATCATTTGTATTAACGGCAATCCCCAATCCTGCCCTTTCAAAGAGCGGGATATCAACAACTGTATCTCCGACTGCTGCGACTTCATCCTTTGAGACATTCAATCTTTCTAGCAAAGCATCCATAATGGGCCCTTTAGCATGTCCACTTGATTCAATAACTACTTGTAGATTACCATTTTCATCATCTATTAAGTGATTAGCAATCGCTTCCTTCATATTCCATTTTTCTGCCCATTTAACGGCCAGATATTTAATTCCCCCAGACAAAATTACCGTTTGAATTCCTTTCAGGTGTAAAGACTGAATTAGATCTTCAGCACCATCTATAGGTTTGATTTCATCTAATATCGAATTGATGTATGCTTCATTGATGTGGACATCACTACTTTGTTCCCACAACTGGATGTCAGACTCAGCAAATTCCTGATCGTTTATTTTGTGTTCCATATACATCTTTAGCATTTCCTTATTGTCTATTCCAAAATGTTGATGGATATGATTCCAACATGAACGTGCTTGCAGCAGCGTTCCATCCATATCGAAAACAACCAGTTTTATTTTTGTCATTTAACCAAAAGAAGAGCTGAACCTATCTGTGGGGCCAGTTTCCCTTTCTAACATCGTTTTCATCTGCTCTTTTGACATGGAATGTGCTTTCTGGCCCATTTCATACGCTTCCTTGCTATCATCCTCATGCATCTCTATCTGGAAGCTTAATCCTGAGAACATAGTAGAGTCTTTGCCTTTTCTGGTAAATATAGATAATAGATTTACTTCTGGATTGGATTGAAATTCAACGTTCTCAAATACTTGCGTTTCACCATCAGTAGGCATGAACACAGTTATCTTCTTCGCTTTGAACATACGGAACCCTAATCCCCCCTCTTCAAAAGAGTTCTACTGCTTTATGATATCTAATTCCTTTTGCATCCTCTTTCGACAATCAAAGTCTTCATCCAAGTGGTGCCAATGTTCAACAGTTTCTTCTCCCAGTCTGTAAGATAGAAAAACAGTCTCAATACCTCTTAGAGAATTAAAATTCACAACTCCTAGACTGGGATCGTCAATTTCTATACCCAAATACCCTAATTCCACATTTAAGTTGTTGATGTGATTGATGTTTTCTTCAAGTTCAATTTGGAGTTCCTCCCATCCAGGCCTTAATGCAGCCCTATAATCATCTCTAACCTCTTCCATTATTTCCTCAAGTTGTTCTTCTAACATTTCCTGTTTTACAGAATGCTCAGAGAGTCTGTTCAATATAGGGGAAATAGTGGTCAGGAGGCCATTTGCCTCTTCCACGGTGAAAAGCCTTGTGGCATTTCGTGCCATGGATTTGTCTAACTAGGGGTGGGCAAATAAATAGAACGGTACCTTTACACGAAACACTCATAATCACCTTTCGCAGTGATGTCCAATATTTATTCATGGCTGAATCATACACCCATCCAGACAGATTTGTCCGCCGGCACATTGGGCCTGCACCAGCAGACATCCAGTCAATGCTGAAAGAGTTAGGCCATAGCAACCTGTCTGACTTCTCAAGTTCGATAGTACCGGATTCAATTCTTCATACAGAAACGATGAACATTCCGGAACCCTTATCCGAATCCGAAGTTATTTCAAAGTTGAAATCAATAGCTTCTAAAAATAAGATTTTCAAGAATTATCTGGGCCATGGATATTATGGAACCATCACTCCTGGAGTTATCAAACGAAATATTTTGGAAAATCCCGGTTGGTATACTCAATATACACCTTATCAGTCAGAGCTAGCTCAAGGCAGACTGGAAGCCCTTCTCAATTTTCAGACCATGATCTGTGATTTGACGGGAATGGAGATTGCCAATTCATCTCTTCTCGATGAGGCAACAGCTGCGGCTGAGGCTATGAGTATGGCTTGTAATCTGGCACGAGGGAAAAAACACGTTTTTCTCGTATCCGATGACGTGAATCCTCAGACAATTAATGTGGTTAAAACTAGGGCCGAACCACTGAACCTGAAGGTAATCGTAGACAAAACCTCTACTTTTAGATTTGATGAAAACGTTTTCGGAGTTTTAATTCAGTATCCCTCTGCTGAAGGAGTAGTAAGTGTAAATTCAAAGATGATGGAGAAAGCGCAGACCTCGGGATCGGTGGTTATCGTCGCTGCGGACCTCCTTTCTCTGTGTTTAATCAAGCCACCTGGTGAATGGGGTGCAGACATAGTAATAGGCAATTCCCAAAGATTTGGAGTTCCAATGGGTTTTGGAGGGCCTCATGCAGCTTTCATAGCCACCAAAGAAAAATTCAAACGGCACCTACCTGGTCGCCTTGTCGGAGTCTCACAGGATGTTCATGGTAATCCAGCTCTGAGATTGGCTATGCAGACTAGGGAACAGCATATTCGAAGGGATCATGCGACCAGTAACATTTGTACAGCTCAAGTTCTATTAGCAATAATGGCTTCTATGTATGCAGTTTACCATGGGCCCAATAAGCTCAGGCAGATAGCAGAAAGAGTAAATTATCTGACTTCGGTTCTCCATTCCAGTCTCGTTTCGGGAGGCTACACAGTCAATTCCAAATCATTCTTTGATACAATCAAAGTGGCAAAAAAGGACAAAAAGGTTATAGAAAAAGCTCTCAAAAAGAAGTTTAATTTCTGGGATTATGGTGATTCCATAGGCATTTCAATCGATGAAACAGCGACTAATTCAGATATAGGGAAATTAATTGATTTCTTTGAGGTAGAATGGGTAGAACCTGTGGACAGTAGCACCCCCTCTTCTCTTGTTAGGAGATCAGATTACCTTACACATCCCGTTTTCAATACTTATCACTCTGAAACTGAAATGTTGCGGTACATTCACAGACTCGAATCCAAAGATCTTGCTTTGAACATGAGTATGATTCCTCTTGGTTCATGCACTATGAAGCTAAACGCCGTTGCTGAGATGGAGGCCGTGACTTGGCCCGAATTTTCGGATATACACCCATATGCCCCTTTTGCTCAGGTCACGGGCTACTTGGAACTGTTCAAGGAGCTTGAATCTTGGTTATCTGAAATCACAGGATTTGAAGGTATTTCATTGCAACCAAATGCAGGCAGCCAGGGTGAGTATGCAGGCATGCTTGCAATACGAGGCTATCATAATTCTCGAAATGAGCCACACCGCAACGTCTGCCTGATTCCAACTTCAGCCCATGGGACCAACCCGGCCTCTGCAGTTATGGTTGGTATGAAAGTGATTGGAATAAGCTGTGATGACCGTGGCAATATAGATATGGGAGATTTGCGTTCAAAGGTTGAGACACATTCCTCAGAATTGGCAGCCATCATGATTACTTATCCATCCACACACGGTGTTTTTGAGGAAACGATCAAGGAAGTTTGCTCAGCAGTCCATTCTCATGGTGGGCAGGTCTACATGGATGGTGCTAACATGAATGCCATGGTGGGTCTTTGTAAACCTAAGGAAACAGGTGCCGACGTTTGCCATCTTAATCTGCACAAGACATTCTGTATTCCTCATGGAGGTGGAGGTCCAGGTATGGGTCCAATCGGTGTTGCTTCTCATTTAATTGATTTTCTTCCAGCAGATCCGGTATGTCCTAACAGTACCATCGGTCCAGTATCAGCAACAAATTGGGGCAGCGCCAGTATCCTTCCAATTTCTTGGGCTTACATTGCCATGATGGGTCCAGAGGGCCTCAAGGAGGCCACGCAAGTTGCTATTCTGAATGCTAATTATGTTGCCAAGAAACTTTCCAAACATTACAAGATTCTATACACCGGAAAGTCCGGGAATGTAGCACACGAATGTATATTTGATACACGTGAAATATTGTCCAAAGCAGGATTAGTCATCGATGATATTGCTAAGAGATTAATCGATTATGGATATCATGCACCAACAATGTCCTGGCCAGTTCCCAATACTCTTATGGTTGAACCCACAGAATCAGAGTCCAAAATGGAGTTGGATCGCTTTTGCAATGCCATGATATCAATAAAATCAGAGATAGATGATATCTCAATTGATAATGTTGATAATCCCTTGCATGGTGCTCCCCACACTGCGATTGAGATTGCAGGAGATAATTGGGCACACCCATATTCAAGAAAATTGGCTGCCTATCCAATTAATTATTTGAAAGAACACAAGTTCTGGCCGCCAGTTGGTAGAATTGACAATGCTTGGGGTGACCGAAACCTAATATGTTCATGCCCAGATGTGGCCACCTACATGGAGGATAAGTGATGTCAAACATTAAGATGTACGGAACTTCAACTTGTAAGGACTGTATCATAGCCAAACAAGTTTTTCACGAGCTGGGAACGGATTATGAATTTATCAATATGGAAGATGATTCAGAAGCCACTAGGATTGCCATTGAATTAAACGATGGTGTCCGAAAGATACCCGTAATCCAATTCGAGGATGGTTCTCTGCTGGTAGAGCCGTCTTATCAGCAATTGAAGGACAAGATTTCTTCAGAATGACCTTTTTTTGTATTGTCAGTTTCAGCGAATCCTTTTTATGGGTGACCTAAAGTGCAAATTCGGTGTTTGATAGTCAAGGCACCCTCTGGAGTAAAATATGACGACTAAAATTTCGAAAGCTGTAATACTGGCTACCCTGATGTTGGGAACTACATTGTTAATGTTCACCCCAGCGGCCGAAGCTCAGGCCGTTGTTGCGTATTCTATTAGTTTCACCGATGGACAGGTTAATCTTGACGTAAGACCAGGTGCTAGTGGAGTAGGATGTACCGAAATGGTCGTTTCCAATGAAGGACAAGCCGCAATTGACGTCGATGTTTCAATTAGTGGAGGTGGTGTGACTATTTCACCTGGAGCAGTCTCTGTCACGCTTGGATCAGGCGGTAGTATCACAGTGCCGATTTGTGCTCTGGCTTTGACACAGTCTTCATACAAAAATGTTCAAGTAACGGCTTTAGCTTCAGGCCGCGAATCCAATACTCAGCTCAACTCGGTTAACAAGAACGCAGGGTTTGCCGTCATTATTGAGCAGTATGCTCGTTTATCAGTTCAGGCGGCACAACCTTTCCAGCGTGTTGGACCTGGTAAAGAGTTCTTTTTGACATTTGTTGCAGTTAACAACGGGAACTATCAGGATACAATAGCCGTTGAGGTTCTTAATCTGAAGGATTTAGAGGATTCAGGTTTTGTTGTTGCTTTGGCTGCTCAACAGTATTTGATTGATGCTCAGGGTGAACAACCAGTGCAGGTTTCAGTATCCACGCCACGTGGTACCGTTATTGGTTGGAGTAATGAATATCATACAATTATAATGCAGGTTGCAACGACACTTCAGGGAGAGACCGAAGCCCGTTCAGTAACTGCGACCCTTTGGGTTCGCGGTGTCTTCTTACCCGGGTTTGATCCTCTCTTCACAATTTTCGCTTTGGCAATTGTTGCCTCGGCACTTTCAAGATCCCGAAGAGACTGAAGCAGTCGTAACTTGGGTCATACGTTTTAGTCTAGCTTCTGCTATAGTGCTATGGATAAGTCATGCGGTGTTGTCTTGTTCAATTCGGGAAAAGTGCTTCTTCTAAGACATTCGTCTATAAGTTCCCGCGAGGGTGGCCATTGGGATTTTCCGAAAGGTCATATCGATGGTGATGAAACTGAAATTCAGACTGCTCTTCGTGAGCTCGAGGAAGAGACCGGAATTGCCCATGTCAACGTTATAGATGGCTTTCGCGACACAATAACCTATACTTTTTCAGGAGGACAGGAGCAAATTGGAAAAGAGGTGGTATTCTTCATTGCGACCACAAAAGAAAGCAAAGTAACTCTTAGTCACGAACATATTGATTACAGTTGGCTGGACTTTGATTCAGCTTTTTCGCGTCTGACTTACGATAATGCCAGTCAGGTTCTTCGAAATGCAATTGAATTTTATGCAAATGTTTGAAGTATAACTTTTATCTATGTTCATCTTTGCATCCTAAGTGAGCGATAGCGAGGGAGTAGTTGAATTGGACCATTTGTCCAAAGATGAAATCCTTAGAGGGATAATATTTGTATTCTCTATCCTCCTAGTTTTTGTATCCTTTAGTTCAACCGAAACAACATTTGGTTTCTTCGCATTATTAATCTCAGTTTTTTTCCTTTCTATATTATTCTGGAAAGGGCCAATTGCTGTAGAGCCCAAGTATTTATTCGATAGATATGCCGACAATCTTGGTTATTATCTGGACAAAGGGGAAGTTTATCTTTGCAAGTCATTCAATGCGACCAAAAAGGCGGAAAAAGTCCTAGTTGGTGTAGCCTACAATTTTTTTCTGGTCATGGCTTTCGTTCTGCCAATTGATCTATTGTTTCAGTATCTGACCAGGGCTGAGAATTCATTGTTACTCTATCAGAAATTCCTTACCTGGGTGATTTATGTTGTTGAAAGTGCATTTGGTATAGGCGTTTACATAAGGGGCGAGCATGGCACGGTCCTGTCGTATGATGATATGATTGACATGGAAATAGTTGCAGAGTGTACAGGTCTCCATGAGACTGTATTTCTCAGTCTATTGATAATTTGCTTTAGGGGCGTCAGACCAATTGTGCGTGCCAAGTGGGCAATATATGCCATCATATTCATATTCATCGAGAATCTCATAAGGATAATATCTGGATATCCATTAATTCATATCTTTGGATTCAGTACCTGGGACAAGTTCCACTATTTCTGGTGGCACACTGGGCAGTATGCATTGATAATGGCTATTTTCGTCCTCTGGGTTATGGTTGTTGCAGGAAAACCAAGTAACAAAAGTGTAGGAAGAAATTATACTGGTTAATCCCTTATCTCAAGTTTGTGGTTCATCTTGGAGGCTTTGGTTCGCAAATAGTCCTTGTTCTCTTCATTTGGTTCAGCACTGTGACCGATTTGCTTAACCTCAAATCCGGCTTTTTCCAAATCTTCAACCTTGGCAGGATTGTTCGTCATCAATTTGATTTCTTTGACACCCAGATTCTCGAGTATCTCCACAGCCCCCCCATACCTTCGCATTTCGGCATTGAAACCTAATGCTATATTCGCTTCAACCGTATCCATTCCGTCATCTTGCAAATTATATGCCTTGAGCTTGTTGACCAACCCAATGCCTCGCCCCTCCTGTCTCAGATAAATTATGATTCCTTTACCTTCTTTGGATATTTTTTTCATAGCTAGATCCAATTGCTCCCCACAATCACATCTCATGGAATGCAGCACGTCACCTGTGAAACACTCAGAGTGAATACGAATCAATATTTCACCTTCCACTTTCCCCATCACTAGTGCAAGATTTTCCTTGTCCGAATTGTCACCAGGAAAGGCAATAATGCGGAAAGTACCATATTTGGTAGGTAATCTTGCTTCTACTAAGGGTTCTTTTACTTCGCCCATTTCTATTTTGAAATAACCAACAATTTTTTGCCGTCTTCAATCAATTTGTAGTCCCTTCTTTTAACCATCGCCATAATATCTCTTCTTGCGTCTGGTTCTTCATATGTGATTCGCATTTTCTCATCATTCTGCATTGAAACAATCTCTCTGAGTACTGCAATCACTGCCTGAGTGCATTGCAAACCGGTCACGTCGATTTCCCTCATTTCTATGCTGGGAAGTTTCCAGTCAGATTAAGCTTCAATTTTGCCTCTTCGGACATGAGTTCCATGCTCCAAGGAGGCTCGAATACAAGGTCAATATTTGCTTTAGTCACTCCTTCAACCTCAGAGGCCCGGGCTGCAACTTCTTTAGGGAGAGAACCTGCAACTGGACAAAACGGCGAGGTCAAGGTCATTGTTATGTCGACCAAACCATCTTTCTTCACATCAATCTTGTAAATCAGCCCCAGTTCATAGATATTAACTGGGATTTCAGGATCATACACCTTTTTTATGGCCTCTACTATTTTTTCTTCGATTTTTGGGCTCATTCGGTACTGGCCTCCTTTTTTCCCTCTAATGCAGCCATTAAAGCATGCCATGAAAGGGTTGCGCATTTTACTCTGGCAGGATATTTTCTTACACCACCAAAAACGGAGAATTTCCCCACAGCTCCCGAGTCTGAATCTTCACTGGTCACCAGATTATGAAATTCCTTGAATAATTTTTCAATATCACTCCTTTTTAGGCCTTTGATGGTCTCTGTCAAAATACTGGCTGATGCGGTAGATATTGCACACCCAGAGCCTATGAAGCTAGCATCGGTTACTACATCATCCTCTACAACAATCTGCATTGAGATACGATCACCGCATAATGGATTGTGCCCATCAGCACTATGTGTATAACCCTCAATTTCCCCTTTGTTTCTTGGATTCTTGTTGTGATCAAGAATTACCTCCATGTATAGCTCATTCCATTCACTCATGTAAATACCTCAATCGTCTTTTTTACACCATTTATCAGCGCATCCACATCTTTTCTGGAGTTGTAAATTGCAAAGGATGCTCTTGCAGTAGCAGGAATGCCATAGAAATCCATGGTTGGTTGAGTACAATGATGTCCGGTTCGGATTGCAACACCCTGTTTGTCTAAGATAGTACCTATATCATGAGGATGTATTCCTTCAATAACAAATGATAAGACGCTGGCTTTCTCAATCGCATTTCCAATTATTTGCACCCCTTCGATTTTCCTAATCTCTTGAGTCGCATAATCCAATAATTCCGTTTCGTGCTTAGCTATATTTTCAATTCCTATTGATACAAGATAGTCTATTGAGACCCCTAATCCTATTGTACCTGCAATATTCGGCGTTCCGGCCTCAAATCTATTTGGTATATCATTGTAGATGGTCTTTTCAAACGTGACAGATTTGATCATATCACCTCCGCCTTGGTAGGGTGGCATTTTTTCCAATAATTCTTTTTTACCATACAATACGCCAATTCCGGTTGGTGCGTAGACCTTATGGCCCGAGAAACAATAAAAATCGGGATTTAATTTAATCAGATCTACAGAAAGATGTTGCACGGCCTGCGCTCCATCTATCATAATCCGGATGTTATTGCTATGGGCAATTTTGATAACATCTTCTATTCGATTTACAGTTCCTAAAGAATTGGAAACATGATTAATTGATATGAATTTCGTCTTTTCACTAATCATCTCTTCAATTTCTTCGATTAGTAATTCCCCTTTCTCATTCATGGGTATAATTTTCAATTCAGCTTTCATTTGTTCGCATAGAATCTGCCAGGGGACAATATTGGCATGGTGTTCCATTTGAGAAATAATTATCTGATCACCTTCTTTTAAGATAGGTTTAACATAGCTGTTTGCAACCAGATTAATTGCCTCGGTAGCTCCTCTTACGAATATTATCTCTTCTCGGTGTTCTGCATTTATGAATGCGGCAACCTTTGAGCGCGCTTTCTCATAGGCATCAGTAGCTCTGATACTCAAGGTATGAACTCCTCTATGTATGTTTGAGTTTATAGAGCGGTAATATGATTCAAGCGCCTTGATAACTTTCTCAGGTTTCTGAGTGGTGGCGGCATTGTCCAGATAAACCAATTCGTTTCCATTTATCTTCTGTTTTAACGTTGGAAAATCCGATTTTAGAGATTCATCTAACATTCAGCCTCCTTTGGGTAACCTATCTAGAATCAGTTCCATCAATTTGGACCTAATTTTCTCATCTGAAACGTTCTCAATGATTTCATTGACATAGGCCCTAATCAGTATTTGCTGTGCTTCTTTCCTGTTCAGGCCTCTTGATCTCAGATAGAATAGTCCTTTCTCATCTAATTGTCCTACGGTCGCACCGTGTGTACACTTTACATCATCAGCATATATCTCCAGTTCGGGTTTTGTATGTATGATTGCGTCGTCACTAAGAAGCAAGTTCTGGTTGTTTTGTATCGCATCTGTTTTTTGGGCATCTGGATGGACATGAATCCTACCGTTGAATACACCGGTTGATTTTCCACTCAGAATGCCTTTGTAATGCTCGTTGCTGCTACAATGAGCTTCCTTGTGTTCAATCGTTGTGTGGTGATCTATGTGGTTTTTCTTATCAACAAAATATAATCCAAATAGGTTACAGTTTGCGCCAGACTGATTCAATTCGACATTGAAATCCCTTCTTGCAAATTTCTTTCCCATCGAGAAGTTGTGTGAGACAAAATTACTGTCTTTGTACTGTTTTACACATACATTTGCCACATGATACGTGTCCTTTGCAAAATCGTCTATAATTATATGCTCCAGATTCGCGCCATCCTCTACAATGATATCAGTTACAGAATTGACGAAACTAGTTCCATTCCCCATTATTTTAAACTCTTCAAATATAATGGAATCACTATTTCTTTTAGCTAGGATTACACATTTGGGATGTACGGCTTGATTTTTACCTTCATTCGTTATCAGATTCAATATTCTGATTGTCTGCTTTGATGCAGATTCTAATATCAGATAACATCCATTTATTGCGAATGCATTGTTCAGATTCAGAAATGGTTTGTCCTTCTTTTTCAATAAATCCTCATCAAGATCTCCACTTCTTAGGCCTTCAGCTATGTCTCCCATCTGGCAATCATTAAATTTCTTTACAATTTTACCATTAACCAATATTACATCGTAATTTCTATCTTCATATTGACCGGAAAAGACGAATTCCAGTTCAATATTGGAAATAATAGAGGGATCTGAATACTTCCAATATTCTTCCTTACGTGTTGGTAAGCCATGTTTCTTGAATTCCTCAAATGATTCTTGTCTGAGAAGCTTTAGATTGTCATCAGGCAAGTTCAGTGTGTTCTCAAAATCTGTAGTAAATGTTTCCACAGCTTTCATCTATGCCTTAGCTTCCTCAACAATACGGTCGTATCCTTTTTCCTCTAATTCCAGAGCAAGATTCTTGTCACCCGAATTGATTATCTTCCCGTCTACCAGAACATGGACGAAATCTGGAACGATATAATTCAGTAATCTTTGATAATGAGTAACCAGGATAGTTGCCCTTTCTTCATTTCGCATAGAATTTACGCCATTTGCTACAACCCGTAAGGCATCAATATCAAGCCCCGAATCAGTTTCATCAAGCAATGCCAATTTGGGTTCTAAGACAGCCATCTGAAAGATTTCGTTTCTCTTTTTCTCTCCCCCTGAAAACCCTTCATTGACCGGTCTTTTGAGCAGTGAATCCTTCAGGTTGAGTAGTTTGATTTTATCGCCTATGAGGTCTATAAATTCCATTGCATCAATTTCCTTTTCGCCCCTGTACTTCCGCTGAGCGTTCAAGGCTGATTTCAGGAAGTAGGTATTGTTCACACCTGGTAATTCAACCGGATACTGAAACGCTAGAAATATACCCTCACAGGCCCTTTCCTCAATCTCCATTTCAAGTAGGTCTTTGCTCAGATATTCGACTTTTCCATCAGTAATTTCGTATTCTTCATGTCCAGCCAATACTTGTGCCAAGGTTGACTTCCCAGATCCATTAGGTCCCATGATAGCATGTGTTTCCCCAGCTTTTACTTCAAGGTCTATTCCTTTTAGAATTTGATTTCCACCAATACTTACATGTAAATTTTCTATTTTTAGCATATTTCTAACCCACACTTCCTTCCAGAGAGACTTCTAACAACCGTTGAGCCTCAACGGCAAATTCCATTGGTAATTCCCTGAAAACTTCCTTGCAGAATCCGTTTACTATCAAGTTGATGGCATCTTCTTCAGATATTCCTCTTTGCTTACAGTAAAACATTTGGTCCTCCCCAATCTTTGATGTTGAGGCTTCATGTTCGATATGTGATTTTGTATTCTTGACATCTAAATATGGGAATGTGTGGGCACCACATTTATCGCCGATTAGGAGTGAATCACATTGAGAATAATTTCGAGCGCCCTCTGCAGATTTATTTATCATAACTTGCCCACGATATGTGTTCTGACCTTTTGCTGCAGATATTCCTTTGGAAATTATCGTACTTTTCGTGTTTTTCCCCAGATGGATCATCTTGGTCCCAGTATCAGCCTGTTGCTTCAACGCCGATAATGCAACTGAATAAAATTCTCCTTTGGAATCATCACCTTGAAGTATGCATGAGGGGTATTTCCAGGTTATAGCTGAGCCGGTTTCAACTTGGGTCCAGGTTATTTTCGATGCTTTTCCTCTACAAGCTCCTCTTTTCGTTACGAAATTATAGATTCCACCCTTACCGTCTTTGTCACCGGGGTACCAGTTTTGAACGGTTGAATATTTTATTTCTGCATCATCCAAGGCCACTAATTCCACAACTGCAGCGTGTAGTTGGTTCTCATCACGCTTAGGAGCCGTGCACCCTTCTAGATATGAGACATACGCGCCTTTATCTGCCACTATCAAGGTTCTTTCAAATTGGCCTGTATTTGGTTCATTAATTCGGAAATAAGTTGAAAGTTCCATTGGACATTTTGTGTTGGGAGGTATGTAGCAGAAGGATCCATCTGTGAATACAGCTGAGTTCAATGCAGCATAGAAATTGTCAGATTGAGGTACCACAGAACCCATGTATTTCTTAATTAATTCCGGATGTTCCTTGACCGCTTCAGAAAAAGAACAGAAAATCACACCTTTCTCCGCTAGTTTATCTTTGAATGTAGTTGCTACAGACATAGAGTCAAAAACAGCATCCACTGCGACGCCGGCAAGAATCTCCTGTTCTTCAAGAGGAATACCAAGTTTATTGTAAGTTTCAATTAGTTCGGGATCAACCTCATCCAAACTTTTTGGTCCATCAGCAGCATTTTTAGGGGCTGAAAAGTAACTGATTGCTTGATAATCTATAGGTTGATATTCAATATTGGCCCAATGAGGCTCCTTCATTTTCAGCCATATTTTGTAGGCCTTTAGTCTCCAGTCAGTTAGCCACTTTGGCTCTTCTTTCTTATTAGAAATAAATTTGATAACATCTTCGTTTAACCCTGGTGGCAAGGTATCAGATTCGATATTTGTGACAAATCCATATTTGTATTCCTGCTCTGTGAATCCTTTCAGCATTTCAGTTTCGGAATCTGGGTTCACATTCCACCACTATAGTTCATCGAGAGATTTAACAGCCCCTCGTTCTGATCTTTACCCATCATCTCATTTAATGAGATTCCTTCAAGCGCATTTTTTACAGTGTTGTTTATTTTTTGCCATGGTTCTTCCACACTGCACTTTGTTTCATATGAGCATTCACAGGCATTTGTTGAACATTCAGTAAGGGCTATCGGGCCTTCAAAGCTTTCAATTATATCTGCAACAGATATATCCTCTGAGGATCTTGAAAGAGAATAACCTCCCTGACTTCCTCTTTGAGAATCCAATAATCCATTACTTGACAATGTCTTTAGAAGTCTGGTAACTGTTGGTAAAGGGATTCTGGTGTCTTCAGAGATTTCTCTAGCAGTATGTACCATATTCTGGTCCATATCTGCAATTTGGGTCATGATTACTATCCCGTAGTCCGTTAGTTTGTTTATTTTCATCATGGTGTCTTCACCTCAGGCAATTTGGACCAAATTAGTCCTATTTAAAAGTCACCTTTGTAAAACGACTGAACATTACATTTATATCCATGCATATTGCGTGCAATCAGGTACCTATGGAATCTAGTTCTGCCGTAACTCATGATCTGACCTTGGAGTCTGTAAAAGAAGCGATTTATTCACGTAACAGTCCCACTTTGACTCCAATAGATATTGAGGCCCATGCAACCACTGTACATAGAATACTTGAGTTGAAGAAGAAGCATAATGTGGTCATACTTGGTCACAATTACATGGAACCCCTAGTCTTTGGTATTTCCGAACAGAATGAACAAGGAGATTCCCTTGAATTGAGTATGAGTGCGGTTCAGACCGATTCTCAGTATATTATATTCAATGGCGTGAGATTCATGGCAGAGACTGCCAAGGTCCTGAATCCTGAAAAGACGGTTCTGATTGCTGATAAAACGGCTGGCTGTTCGTTGGCTGATGATTTTAGTGCTCAGGATGTAAGGAATCTCAAGGAGAAATACCCTGGTGTACCGGTCATGATCTATATCAATAGTTATGCCGAAGCGAAAGCTGAATGTGATGTTTGTTGTACCTCAGCTAATGCGGAACGAATAGCTCTGGAAATGCCCGGAGACGAATTAATATTTGTCCCGGATCTCTTATTTGCTCAGAATCTGGAAATGGTCTTAAAGGGAAAGAAGAAAATCTTGTATCCTGGAAACGATGATGGTACTAAGGGCGTAGTCTGTCAAGTTCACGAGAAATTTAGTTTAGAGGACATATTGTCCGTTAGAAGAACATTTGGAATTGATAGGGATAATGAAAATCGGATGCTTTATGTTCATTGGGAATGTAAACCAGAAGTATTGCAGGAGGCCGATTTCTATGGAAGTACCTCCCAGATTAGTAATGACATTTCCCG
>DAXQ01000038.1:15174-16381 GCA_002506485.1 Euryarchaeota archaeon UBA136
ATGGAAGAATTTCCGACAGTGGAGTTTGCAACCGCCTGTTCGGTTCGTTGCAGCCATATGGCTAAAATCTCCTTGGATAAGATTCAGCCTATACTGGAGGCAATCGATTCAGGCAGTGATCTTTCCAGATGGGAAGTAACCCTTCCTGAGAAAATTGTTCAGAGAGCGTCAAAACCTATACAGAAAATGCTATCGTTCAGTTCTTGAATCGTCTTGCCGCAAAAGCTATTGCAGGAATAGCTATCATTATTTCGAATCCAGGCAAGCCTAGGATACCACCATCATCTCCAAGGAGTCCTATCGGCTTTTCAAGAATTAAAGTAACTCTAGGTAGATTCGCCTCAGTTCCGTTTCCAGTATTGTTTCCGGGCATATGATTAAAAGTCGTGTAGTCCATCATTATCTTTATCCCGGTTCCCGTTATTTCAGTCCATTCAATCACAGTGGATGTAACTTCAATAGTAGTGCTATTATTTCCCTGAAAGGAATATTCATTTCCATCCCTCACACTTGCCAGGTCATTGTTTGCCATGTACCCGTCATCTCCCATCACCATCACATATTTGCCGTCAAGATTTGTCTCCCAATCCACAGGCCATGCTTCGGCGAATTCTATGCTCACCATGCTCCCCTTCCAGATTCCATTGAATAAGTACAGGTGACTTCCAGTTATGCCGAGTCCACTATCATAAGTCACGTTATCAAAATAAATTTTTACGTCCTCCCAGCTTGTCAGTGATAAATCAATTCCTATCGTGTCTCCAGCTAATAAATCAATACTTGTACCTAGGCTGTGCGTTCCTTTTGCTACTTCACCACCACCATGTGTACAGTCACTCTCATCATTACTTACCTCTTGGTCATTGTGTTGAATTGCAATTGTCCAATAACAGTCATCGTTATTGTCACTTTCCATACTTTCCCACCAAATATCAAATGAAGTTATAGATATAGAAATATCAAATTCTACAGGCTGACTTGTCCACGTTCCAACTGCAACAGTCTCTCGTCCACTTTCAAAAAAAATCCAATCATCAGATTGCCCCATTATAGTTTTAGTTGCTTCTGGTTCCCCTGGTAGCTTATTTTGAGGAGATAGTGCCTCATTTTCTTCCTTCAAGTTGAATTTAAGATCAATCTCAGGACTCTCGTAATCAGGCTCCTCTGCAATCGTGTTAATTGAAGCTATAAAAATAGCCGCAAACGC
>DAXQ01000002.1 GCA_002506485.1 Euryarchaeota archaeon UBA136
CAGGTCTATTCCTTTTCCCGTGAAGCCATCTTCAGTGAAGACTGGTCCTTTCCAAAACATTAGAGAGCGTCAGCTATAGCAGGAGCAACAGAGAATCTGGTGTAAACTCCTTCCAGAGTATCGGAACTCAGAATATCATCACAAACCCTCAGACGATTGGCCGCATCCTCGATGAATAATCCATGAGTACATGCTGCCAGAATTCTATCTGCTCCACCATCTCTTAGAATGTTAGCGGCGGTTGCGATAGTCCCACCGGTCGAAATAATATCATCCAGAATAACGGCAGTACATCCTTTGACATCCACCGGTCCCGAGGAGGTCTCTACAGTCCTGCCATCAATGCGCACTTTCTTCATGACGTGAACAGGGACTTTGAGCATACTTGCCGCCAGAGTGCACCGGTCCTTGGACCCCTCATCAGGGGCAACGACCATATCTGGTTTGAAGCCTTTCAGATAGCGCACAACTTCCCGAGATCCATTGATATCCTTGGCTTCGCATCCAAAGAAATCCAGAACCACAGGAGTATGAACATTTATGGTAAAAATCCGGTCACACATTGAACCGAGAACGGCAGCGATGGCCTTTGCAGACCTTGCCTCTCCAGACTGGAAGATTCTCTCCTGCCTGGAATAACCCATGTAGGGAATGACACAGGTAATCGTCTTTGCTCCAGCTTCTTTGACAGCCTGAAGAATAAGCAACAGTTCCACGATTTTCTTATCCGGGAATGTATTCTGGACAATCACAACATCCTGACCATCAATATCCATCAGAATTCGAATATATCGTTCACCATCTGGGAAATGCCGATTAACAACACCACAGAATTCAGTATCCATTTCCTCAGCCAAAGAAACGCCCAGCCTCTGGTGAGTTGAACCGCTAATAACGTACATTATTTTCCGAGTAGAGGGGTGATAAAACCACTTGTGGGTTTCATCCCAGAGAAGCGATTGCTTCTATCTCCATATCGGCAGCCAAAGGCAGCCCCGCGACCTGTACTGTAGACCTAGCTGGCGCAGTATTTTCGTCGAAGAATTCTGCATAGACTCCGTTCATCTCTGCGAAGTCATTCATATCCGCAAGAAAAACGGTTGTTTTTACCACATCATCTAGAGTTAGATTTTTTTCAGCTAGCACGGCCTTCATATTGAGAATAGCCTGACGCGTCTGGGCCGCCACTCCATTCTCTAATTCGGTTGCGTCATGCTTACGACCAACTTGTCCACTTAGGAAGACAAAGCCGCTTGATGCAACACCTTGTGAATAAGGACCGATCGGTTCCGGAGCCATCGAGCTCGTCACGATCTCTTTCATACTACGATATAATCACGGTATTATTAGATATATTGCATGAAAAACATTATATTCAGGAGGAAATGGCACACACATGTCTAAATTCATGTATTCCGGGAATTATACGAGACGTGGAGTAAAAGGTCTTCTGAAAGATGGAGGCTCAGCCCGTAAAGAGGAAACAGTCAGATTAGTGGAATCACTGGGAGGGAAGCTTGAGGCATACTACTGGTGCTACGGAGCAACGGATTTCATGATGATTGTGGATTTTCCAGATCATACGACGGTCACTGGAATAGCACTCAACATCGCAGCTTCAGGAAGTTTCACAGGCAATCTCACACCATTAATATCGGTTGAAGAAATGGACGAGATGGTCAAGGTCTCTATTGGGGATTGGCAAGCCCCTGGCAAATAATCACTCTATAGAATTCCAGTTCCGTTCTTTGTACTGATACAAATAATAGCTGAAGGCCCAAGCGAAATTCCCTAGCATCCACACTCCAAAGTAGAAAATAGTTCTCCCTGTTACAGACAGATCATTAATGAAAAGGTAAGGAAAACCACAGCTAACACTTCCACATGGCTCGTCGTTGTTTGGTGCAACGAACGCCTCCATCCAAATAATGTAACTGATAAAAATCACCATATAACCTCCATATTCTTGTCTCAGATTTCCGAAAATCTTGTTGAAGAAAATAGCTTCTATGAACAAAATGATCGTCGTACCAAGATGGACGTAGAGATTCCGCAAATGGTCGAATATATCCCAACCATCTTCAGTACCATCTCCAAAAGCACCCATTGCCCTTAGGACCCAGTATAGAATAACAACAATTATATTGATCCCCATTGAAGCTGGCAGTAGTAAATTGTGGGGATTGAATTTAGGTTCATATTCTTTGTACAAAGCACAGGAAGCCATTATGAAATTAATCAACAAATTCCAGTTTGATAAGAACATAAGGCTCCCGCCCCATCGCCCTTCGTCAAGAAAATAAGCTCCCATTACGATTGTTCTGAATGCGAAATAACCAGTGAGAACAAAGGCCACTACCCGGAAAATTAATCTTTTATTCATGACAATCTAGCACAAATAAATGCGAGAACCTCTTTAAGATTCTTTTTATTGTCAAAATCATCTACTTTCACACCATCACGAATCGCATCCGTCAACAATGGTAGACAACGAGTCAATTCATCAACGATTGTGATATGTGCAG
This sequence comes from Euryarchaeota archaeon UBA136, assembly GCA_002506485.1. Classification (GTDB taxonomy): domain Archaea; phylum Thermoplasmatota; class Poseidoniia; order MGIII; family CG-Epi1; genus CG-Epi1. Next base: position 2,526 of record DAXQ01000002.1, read on the forward strand.
TTTGAGCCGTTCTTGATAGCGGATTCAAATCGATAGTAATTACTTGCTTCCCCATCTCGACCAGCGCTTGACACCGATCGCCATCTTCAAGCGGAACAAGCACCACATCGGCAGAACCTATCCCTTCGGAGCAACACCTAGCTCTTTCAGAAGAAAGTCCAGGTATCTTATCATCAGGATTCATACCCAAAGCCTGGATTCCAACCTCGTCCATCATTTTGGTTAAACCAGCAACTCTTTCTGAAGTTCTATGGAATAGGTTCACCTCTACTTTTGCTCCACTAGCTTCAGAGAGATGAGCTACTTCTTTGGCGGCTAGAGCCACAACATTTCCATTAACAGAGATGACTGGACTACTCGCAACTCTAATCAGGGAAGCAGCTGCTTTGATCGAGCGTATTGCAGGAGGGCAAGTTTGTTCGCCTAACAGATAATCGAATGCTTCTCCTCTTCCATGAGCAATCAGGCCTTGTTTGGCCACAACATCCGTAGCTTCTACCAATTTCTCTCGAGCTATCAAAGATTTGTATCTTGGGTGGCCTTCAGGTGGTAATGTCACTCCAAACCACCAACAGGGGGTCAAAAAAATGAGCGGTTTACTTAGAGGCCGAATACTGTATGAGGAAAAGCAATCCACACAGCAACAAGGAAAAGTAATAGCCCTAGCATACGATTCAACCAGATCCCAGATTCTTCACCACTGAAAATCCGTCTAAGTACCGTTCCGAATGTGGCCCAGCTTAACACAGCAGCCAAACCAAAAACTACAGTCGCAAGAACGGTAATAATTTTACCTTCATATCCTTCACCGGACACACTTTCAAAAGTCGCCATCAAGATTACGTAATAAATGATAAGTTTCCCATTTAAAAACTGCAAAAGCAGCCCTGTTCGAACCCCAAGCAGTCCATCAGAAGAGCAAACATCATCTATAGGTGTCAAAACGAAAGTAATCTTGTAAGCCAAAAAGACTATGTAAGTAGCACCTAGATAGGAAAGAATTTGAGTAATAGATTCATTTTCTTCAATGAAAACGGCACCGGCAGCAATTCCTACTCCAAGTACGGACCACCCAATGGCCATCCCTCCTATCAAAGGAACGGTTTTCCTCACCCCGTGACGAGAACCGTGGGCCGCACAGAGAACATTGTTTGGTCCCGGTGTAAAGCACATCGGCACAATGAACGCTAGTAAAGCGAGCAAGGCCGGTATATTCATTGAGAAGTTTCAGCGCAGCTCAGGCAACACGAGTAATCATCTCTGGCGTAATTCCGTGCTCAGTTACAGCGTAGATCATTACTGCTGCCTTTTCGGGATGATTTCGTATTTTCTTGATAATTAATCGATTTTCAAATTCAGCTGCCATTCGACCAACCTCAAGCTGGATAACCACATCAGAAATTGCTTCCATCTGGCTCTGGAGCCTTGCTTCATGAGCACCTTCCGAGACGGTGTACATTACAGTCCCTCCATTTGCCTGCGCATATTCCTTGATAGTTCTCATAGCAGAAAGAACTTCGATAGGATCGTAATATTGTAAGAAGAAATCCAGGGAGTCTATAACGACCCTGAAAGGGGCTCTCAATTTTGAAATTTCATAGGTCATATCAGCAACGAAATTGATCTGATCAGCCGTAGAGCCATACGATCCAATGTTCCTAAGTTCAGCGACTGAAAGCCCTTCCTGTTTGAATCTGGAAGCTTGTAATTCACGTGACAAGACCTTTTCGAAATACTGTGTTCCGACATTAACGATACGAAGGTCCGTAGGCCAGCGATATTGCTCAAAGGTCCCAATCAATTCGTCTGACGTCTCGTCGGTTGAGAAGTAAACCACATTCTCGGAACCAACTCCCGCAGAAGCGTATTGCTTCGATAGCAGCTCCTTCCCGGAACCCGAAGAACCTTGTATCAGGACTGAACTTCCCATGGTGATCCCCTTCCCATCGATTAAAGCTTCATCGAGCCTTTCTATACCGATTGATACGATATCAGCCATTATTAGACACCTATCATGGTGTCAGATAATAACTCTAACGCTGCTGCAAGGTCACCGTCTGTCTGCTCTTCGACAGTCATCATCATAGTGTAAATGGCTTTGATTCGCATTGAATTTCCAAGAACATTGATGAACTCCTTCAAAACCTTAGGCTCGGAGTAGATACTCAGGCCATTAATCGAGTCAAACATCACAAATCTCCTTTTTGATTTCAATCTCCTTTCCAAGAGGGAGATATTCAAGAGAATCGATTCTAGCATGGTGGGTGATTCAATGAACAACGTCCTTGCATCGTCTGTACTGCCACCAACAGTCATGGATACTAAATCAACAAAGTACAAATCCGATAAGTCTGCTTTCGCTTCCTCCAATTCAGCAGTAATATGGGAAGAAGGTCTGGAAGTGGTAATGTAAATTCCACCGAGTTTCTTTCCCAAGAGAACAGTAGCCAGTTGAACAGTTCCCGATCGAAAGCCAGTTGCTGGCAGCCCAACAGTTGCTAGCGTATCACCATTATTGATGCTTTTTATAACAGCTTTCGCGACATCAGCAACCTTCATGTGAACGCCTGTCCTCCGTCTTGTCCCCATTTGAGAAGCGGTACGACGGCCAAGCCAACGGGCGTCAATTCAATTAGATGCCTTGCACGAGAGTGCTTGGCTCCACGCATCTTGACAACTTGCAGGCTTCGGAGCAAGTCCCCTTGCCTTACTATATTACCCATAAGAACAACCCCATCCGCAACAGCTTCCTCGACACCGAAAATCGAATAAGTCTGGACGTTCGAATCCACAACCGTCTCTGAGATCAACATTGTGGTGCAACCAAAAGTACTCAAGAACTGACTTAACCTAAAGATGAAGTTTCGGATACTCCCTCTATCAGGGAGCTGATAACAAACTGCAGTGATAGAATCGACGACCAACCTAGTGACACTCAATTCGTCAACAATATCCTCGAA
>DAXQ01000088.1:0-4368 GCA_002506485.1 Euryarchaeota archaeon UBA136
GATGGAAACGAATTTTCCCAGGGGAGTATTCTAACTGAACCAGCTGGATTAGAGATTGCAGTTATAAGTATCGGAAAAGTATTCGCTTCTGATTCTCTTGTATGGCAGGGGCTTGATAGTATTTCTCTGAATATAACAGTTACGAATCACTCTCAAAGTGTAGCTACGAATATTGAGGCTAACCCAACATTTGGTCAATACAGTGGACAATACTCAACTACTCGGTTAGATACAATCAATCAGATTCTTACTGGTGAGCAAGTAGTACTATACTTTCTTGTGAGTATAGACAGCAATGCGACGCCTGGGAATATTGTTATTGATGCGTCGGTTTCTGCTATAGTTAATGGGGTTGAAGTAAATGATGGAGAAGCAAATATAGACGACAGCTGGGAGGTTTTATCTTTGCCAAACGTGTCCTTTATTTCAGGAAGTTTTACACCGCGTTCTGTAACACAAGGACAGTCGATTTCGATTAGTTTAGCAATACGTAATGAAGGTACAATGTCAGTTGGGCTTAGTGAAAACTCTCACCTCGTTTTAGCCTCTGAAGTGGATTCATTAGTTATTTATCTCGTGGAGGAAACAATAGTATCAGGAAGTACCCCTTATGTTTATCTCAACTTTGAGACTGTGCAAGTGGATTCTTCATTCCAAGCTGGTGCGATTTATCCTCGCCTTACATTGGAGGGCAATCAGCAGAATGGAGACAATTTCTCTCAGGCATTAATCATACAGGACACCACTTTTATCGTTCACACACCCGTGGAGTTATCTCTCTCTGGAGAGAGTATTAATCCTGATACTGTCTTCTCGGGTTCTGCGGTGGCATTTTCAATCTTTGTCTTGAATAGTGGAACCGCTGAGGCGATTTTGAGTACCCACAATTCTAAGGTTACATTTACAGATGGAGTATACGACTATGATGCAGAAGTTGTAGGTGACTTAACTATCCCTGGGGACACGACTAGACATATAGTTTTTGATGAAGTAGAGATACCTTCGGGCATGACTTCCGGGGCTTATACTCTCGTTTACACTCTGATGGGAGAAGACGAAAATGAAGTACCTTTCTCATTCATTGATTCGTCAGGTTATGAAGCTCTTCTTATCATGGTACCACCCATACTTGAAATCACAGGGCAACTACAGCCTTCGGCTCTGTTTGCCAGTGATACAGCCAATTTCTCACTCTATCTCACGAATTTAGGTGAGGCTGAAGTACTTCTGGATACAACCACCATCCTGCGATTAGGAGAAGGCACAGATACTCTCGTTACTCATTTGTCTGATACAGTTTATCTACATGGTGAAGAGGAAAATAGAGAAATCAGTTTCGATGAGATTATTGTTCCTGTCATAAGTCCAGGTGTTTACCCTATGTATCTCGACATGAGAGGGAAAGACCAACTTGGTAATGATTATGTTTTAACTAAAACCGCGGGTATGTTTGCAGTGCAAGATTATATTGGCCCTGTGATTGAAAATGTAAGATTTGTGGATGGAGGTTATAACGGCGTACCGGACGGAGTGATCAACGACGATTTAGTTCTTGTGAAGTTTGAATCTCCCTTAAACCACAATATTCTGCGAGGTCTAGATGCGCGACGATACTTTCTTTTGTTGCCTGATACTGACACGTTCGGTTCTGAGGATTCATCCGTAGTGGTTGCACCAGTGGAGACAGGATATTCAGGTACAGACAGCGACTCGATTCTTTTCATCAGACTCGGAGATGAAGCCATTCTTTCTAGTAGCAGTGGAACAAATCGATCGCAGACTGGATCAACCGGCCCTAGCGAGACTATACTGAAGGCTCAGGGATCACCCTCATTAGTGATGATAAACCCTAATATTGAGCTTGGCCTTTTGGCGGACCAAAATGGGAGAGATGCTGGTTTTCCGGCTAACGAATCGAACCTACTAGGACAGTTTGATGAAATTGATGAAACAAGTGAGTACGGAATCTTTTCAAAATATGCTCTAGTAGTTGACGATGGAATCCCACCTTTTGTTTTGAACTTTTATCCGTCTAATCTGTCTTGGACATCTAACTCTGTTATCTCGCGTATTACCCCGGTGAAAGCGTTCGTGAGTGGCCGGAACTATCTGTTTCGGTCAGATATGGAAACGTATTTGAACACTCTCTTCGGAGGCGATACTGACTCAACTCAAAAATATCTGGACAATATCAGTGGTCTTCATAACCGGCTTGACAATATGCTGAGTTCACCTGACTCAGCTGATTCCCGACAATTCATAGATACTCTCAGGTATTACTACCGCTCACTTCCACTTGAGGGTGATGATTTGATGGTTAATCCACTTGCTCAGATGTATACGAATGTTATTGACACGGTTTACTTTACATACTCTTCTTCTAATACTGAACCAGAGGAGTTTGTTCAACCTATGGGAACAGACTTGGAATTCGACAACAGATTTGATGAGGAAGAACTTTCAGCTGAGCTTGACCCAGATTACAATCTAGTTATAACCAACAGTAACCCACTATCGGATAGCATTTATGTATGGTTTGAGATAAATACCGTTATTAGCAAGCACACATATGTTAACAGCTTTGCAGTAAATGATGAAGGTGCCGATAGGTCTACAGGAGGTTTCTTGGTCCGTACCGCACCTAACCCATTTACCAAGAGCGATAATGTTGTTATTGAGTATGTGTTGCCGTCGGATGTTTCGGGCCATTCACTCGAGTTGATGATCATTGATTCAGCAGGTCGACTTGTAAGGAAGTGGAGAGATAATTCATTAGTTAGCAGTGCTGGTGTGCACAGAGTTACAGGTGGTTGGGATTTATCAAATGGTGATGGAATTCGGGTTGGACAGGGTCTGTATCTCCTCTGTTTACAGATTGATTCCAATATGAAGGCCACTTGGGTAATGGCAGGAAAGTAAAAAGATGGCTCAACGTATCATAGCTGTTGTCTTTTTCATAGCAAGTGTTGCTTATGCTGGTAACTACGGTGGTGGACCGAATGCGTTTGCTCAGTTGTCGCTGACACCAAGAGAAACATCTATGGGGGGATCTGGTTCGGTTTTTGCAGAAGGAGTGTTTGCTCCTTACTGGAATCCAGCAGGAGTATTGAAGGGAGACACAACTCAGTTCACTGCTGCCTTTATTTCTCGTGCAAATTTATTGAAGTCTGCTTGGGTGAGTCAGTTTGCACTAAGCGGCTCTAACTTCGACCACAATATTATTGGAGTAAGATTTAAGACAGAACAAGAGTGGATAGACGTTGCTGCGATTTGTGTCCAGTATCGGCAGGCTTCCAATATTCAGCAGACTGAACTATCACCAGTAGATGACATAACGACCATTTCCGAATTTAACTCAACAGAAGCCATCGTGCATCTTTCAGGTGCTAAGAAATTCCGAGCTATGGATATCGGATTGACGCTCAAAGTTGGCTATGCTTCATTTTCAAGTTTTGCACCTAGAAATTATCTTGCAGGCTTGGATATTGGTATCAGCTATTTGATCAAGGAGTATTTCTCTGACCGAGGTCTGGTGTTGGTAAGCAAAGCTGACGAGATTTCTTTTGCAACTGTTTTGGAGTTCAATAGAGATTACAATCTGGCAAGTCGTACAGTTACAGTGGGCCTGGGTGCTAGCTACATTAATTTGATTATAAGTGATCTTGACTTGGTAGTGGGTTTAGATGTTAAAGCGGGAGATTTTATGCCTCTTACCGTTGGAATGGGTCTTGAATTTGGTTTTCAACAGTCTTATTTTATCCGTAGCGGGGTGAATTTTCATTTGTTGAGTGAGTACCAGTCGCTCAGATTTTTTTCTTTTGGTGCGGGAGCTGTTGTTCCGGTTAAGACAAGGAGTGTGTCGGTCGTGAAAGTAGACTTAGCCTATCAATTCTTCCCCGGGATCGGAGGAGGTTATTTGGAGTTAGTAGATTCACCTTTTAAGTTAAGCATATGTCTACCATTTGTCGTGAAAGGGAGGGAACATAAATGAGAGAGGAAGGCACCGACTTGCGTATGAAGGCCAACGGATTTGCCATCCTGGTAAAGGTACTGACAAGTCCTAAGTTCTATTCATCGTTTTTTTCTAAACAGAAAGAAGATACTGTTCTTTTCTATGGCAGGAGATTTGTCAGATTAGCAATTGTAGCAATCCTGTTGATCATATTATCAGCTGCAGTTATCTACTTCACACTCGATGTGGGGATATCCAGTTCTGAGTATGGTGGTGAATCAAGAATCTTGGATCAGATTGAGCAAGATCCCCAAAAAGGAACTCTTGGTAAAGTGTTGGAGTTCTTTGCTGACAGAAGTAATGCGGTTTACATCTATTACTCTATGATATTTCTTCTGGCAGTATTTGTCCTCATC
>DAXQ01000088.1:4778-6022 GCA_002506485.1 Euryarchaeota archaeon UBA136
CTACCTTCAAGAACTCGGAACGCATGAAGAGAAAAAAGTGTGTAAAGATTTTGTTCATACCCTATACACATCATTTGAACAGGAAAACTCGCGAAGTTACTTTCCGGACTTGTTTACAAACTTCATGAACCGGGAGGAGCGTGTAAGTGATCGTTTTAACGATGGCACCAGAAGGATCATGGTGTGGGTCATCCGCTTGGGAATCCTCGGCACACTTGTAGGGATGTTTGTCGCTTTTCTTGAACTGTGGTTTGCCATGGATGGCATACAGATCGGAAAAGATAAACCTTTGACACAGATGTTTATTGATCAAGTAAAAATGGCACTTATGGGTAACTCAGTGGCTGTTGCTACAAGCCTTACAGCTCACGCTTCTACCTTGTCTGTGGAAGTACTCATTTCATTTCTCCTTAGAAAAGAGAGCAACGAGACTTGGCTCCATCGGACGTATGAAGCTTTCATGAAATCGGAGATGTTCTCGTCAACGCCTAAGGAAGTCAGTGAAAATCTGGTTCAGGCGAACCAAGGTGTGCTGCAATTGACCAGCAGTGTCAGGAATCTCTCAAAAAGTGTTGGGCAGTTAGAAAACAAAACATCTAAAACTTCAGACTCGCTCGAGCAATTCAATGAATCAGTAAATCAACTTCAGGAAAAGTTGGAAGAAACTCATCAATCGGTAGCCGCTATAGGTAATGCTGTTGGTGGTTTTGAATCTCAGGTTTCCTCTGTTCATGATGCAACAAGGCAGCTATCGGACAATGTAACAGGCCTGGCAGAAGAAGTAAGAACCTTGAACGAGGAGTCGGGGAAACTGACAAAGCTTCTCCGTGTCACTGTAGAGAGCTTACGTGAATCAGGGGCAGCAACTGTGGACATGCTGCAGAAACACTTAGCTACAGTAGGAGATACATTCAATAAGATTCGGGACAGTTTTTCATCTTGAAATCAGCATGAGGATATATAATTGAGTAGAATCAGAGATAGAGGTGAAATATACCTTATATCCCTGGATACATTCATGATCGTGGCAGTTATGGGAATTACGCTAGGGCTGCTTTTCATTGTTATTAACCCCACTGCAGGTTTAAATCCAGTAATTGGTATCCAACCAATCAATTTGGAAGAGTTGCAACAGAAAGATTATGATACGCTCATTAAGGGATTACCTAAATACGATGATCAGGATACAATAGACAGAGAATTAGAGAAAATGTTCAATGATGATATAGTACGGTTTGTTGATA
>DAXQ01000024.1 GCA_002506485.1 Euryarchaeota archaeon UBA136
ATCCTCTACAGTAGGCTCCGAGATTGGTCAAAGAACTGGTAAAACCGTTGATGAAACAAGAACTCTGGTCGGGTGTGGAGCTGCAGGTGCGATTACAGCGGCCTTCAACGCTCCACTAGGCGGGGTACTATTTGCGATAGAATTAATTTTAGCTGAACTAAGAACACGTTCTTTCATTCCAATAGTAGTAGCTGCAGTTATAGCTACAACCGTAGGGCGGGGACTAACGGGGGATGTCGCCGCATTTGATAGTATACCAAAATACCCTTTGGGCTCTCCCACTGAATACCCCCTCTATATCGTCTTGGGACTGGTCACTGGTTTGGCTGCAGCAGGGTTCATAAAATTATTAAACTGGGTTGAAACCAATATTGAGAAAATAGACCTAATACCCGTACCGTTCAGAACCTGTCTAGGAGGATTATGTGTGGGTGTGATCGCACTATCGTTTCCACATGTTCTAGGAAATGGATTTGGTGTTACATCAGATTTAATATCACTGGATTATGACGAAGGTGGCAATATGGATCTGGGAAACAGCTTCCCAGTGAATCTTGACATGGCATCAGGGATTACCAGTCTCCTAATTTTTGTAATTTCAATCATGCTGCTGAAGATAATTGCCACTTCCGTCTCTATTGGGAGCGGGGGATCCGGAGGCATTTTCACTCCAAGTTTGTTCATTGGAGCTGCACTGGGGGCTACCTTGGGATTGGTCCTGAATGATATGGGAATGGTTGACCATCCGGGGGCATTCGCACTGGTAGGAATGGCTGCTTTCGTAGCATCTACAACCAGAGCTACACTGACTGCTATAGTCCTGCTTTTCGAAATGACTGCGACATACGAAATTATTTTGCCTTTGATGCTATCCTGTGTCGTTGCGGATGCCGTGTGTTACGTTGTATCTGAGCACTCCTGTTACACTGCAAAATTAGCCCGACGTGGAATAAACATTGATTTGGGATCTGACCAAGACTTGATGAGAATGATAAAGGTGGAAGATGCCATGACCGAGGAGGTAATGACCATTACGCCAGAAAGACCTCTGGAAGCGGCTCTCCAGATAATCGAAGATACGGGGCACATGGGTTTGCCCGTAGTCAATGACAAAGGAGACTTAGGTGGAATAATAACGTGGGCGGACATTCATATTGCTGCCCTAAGGCATGAAAGGCATCTAACTGTCGGTGATTATTACGTAACGGATTTGATTACTATTACGCCTAAAGAAAATCTGGCTCAGGCTCTGGATTCATTAGGCTATCGTGAGATAAGCCACTTGCCTGTTGTCGATAAGACCAACCCAAAGAAACTGGTTGGAATAATCACCAAAGGAGATATAATAAAGGCCTATAATCGACAGAGATTTCTGCGTAAGCAGATGAGCTGGCAGGAATAATTTTAGTGAAACAAACTTTTAATTGATTACTATAAGTGCCTAAAGATGTCATCCGGAAGCAACGGGTCTGAGATACGGTTAAACGACTCTCGCTCTAATGGTAGAGCAAAGAGTTCTCCATCGCTTGTCAGTCTCTTTGAAAAACTGATGACCATACTAAAAAAATACTGGTAAAAAAATATGGCTTGGTTCGGCAGAAAAAAGAAAAAAGCAAGAAAGAAACCTCCGGTTCTAGAGCCTATCGGTGCTCCAGTTGCACCTGTAGCCCAACCTAGTGTAGTACAACCTCTTGGCGTTATGCCTGCAGTTCAAGCTGAGCCTGCTGTGCAACAACCCGTGGTAGAGGTGGCACCCGTTGGTGTTGTTGCAGATGCTGATATTGTTGTTTCAACAGATGCTTCTCCAGCATCACAGCCAACTGGATGGTCAAAGCGAAGTCAAAGACCCATAGAGGATATCCACAAGAAACTGGACCACATGATGGACTCCAAAGGCAAAAGCCTGGAGGAAAGATATGAGGACCGATTTGGAGGTGCACTACCCGATTCAGTAACTGCAGATCCAGCTCGAAAAGAGTACAATGAGAAAAAGAAGGCCGATTCTGATAAACCAAAAATTGTCTTCAAAGAAAGATCACAACTCAAGTTGACTCCCAAAGCAGGAAATACACCCGCTGTTGAGAAAAAACCACAGAAAAAACCAGAAGTCAAAACCGACACTGTTGACAAAGGCCCAGGTATTGGAAGCAGAATTGGAAGTGGAATAAAATCTGGAGGAACAAAAACCAAGGCTGCTTTTGGCAGGGCTGGATCTGCTGTAGGCCGTGGTGCTGGAGCTGTTAAATCTGGAATTGGAAGGGGAACCTCGAGAGTTGTTGGTATCTTCAAGAAAGGCGACAAGGAAGGAAAACCTAAATCGAAGAAACGAGGTAGGCCAGCTAAGAAAAAGACGGATTATAGTTCTATGAAATTAGCTGAATTGAAGGCCGAACTGAAGAAGAAAGACCTTGCTACGTCAGGTAATAAGGCTGAATTGATTAAAAGGCTCCAGAAATAGTTCAGCGGTGCATGATGATGCTGACCACGTCTCTATCCTTTACTTTGTGGTTTAGTCCAACCGTCTGCCCTGGGAACTTGGCTGAAGGACCCCAAACTTGTGAGTAACGGAATTTACGTCTGAAATCACGATGTAGGCGCTGACATATCTCAGCTATCGTGGTTCCCTTCCTTACTACCATCGGTTCTTCCATATCTGCCTTTTCTCCCTGGGGTTTCATGAATATGGATATGAAATCCAGGGAATTGTAAATGAGTCTTTTCAGTTTTACCACGCCTTTTCCGGTCGGAGCTGCAATCTCGATTGGTTTTTCACGTCCAAATGTTGCTCTAGCCTTCTTCAACTGATCACGATTGACCATGTCAACTTTGGTTAAAACATTGAATGAAGGGACGTAAACCCGGGTTTTTGCCAAGATATCTACCAGATCATCCAGAGTAATCTTCTCTCTTAGAACAACTTGAGCATTGACGAGCCCATACTCTCTAACCACGATCTTGATTGCCTCCTCTTCTATTTCTTGTTCAACCGTCGAAATAACATCTATACCGCCTATTCCTGTCTTAGAAACGCTACCGTTGGGTGGGCGATCATTAAGGCGAATACCAGAATCAAATAACTCTTTGAGAATAACATGGGGTGCTGGTTCCAAAGCGTCTACGATATGGATTATCAGATCTGCGGAACGTATTACTGAAAGAACTTCCTTGCCTCTACCTGCACCCCGGGCAGCACCCTCTATCAATCCTGGTAGATCGAGAATCTGAATGTTGGCATCTTTATATTTTAGAACGCCAGGTACAACGTCCAAGGTAGTAAAAGCATAGGAACCGGTCTCACTTTCTGCATCGGTCAGACAATTAAGTAAGGTGGATTTTCCAACACTGGGTAGGCCTACTAAGGCCACAGTAGCATCGCCTGCCTTACGTACTCCATAGCCACTACCTTTAGGTCCTGAAGAACTGATTACTACTTCTTCTCTTAATTGGGACAACTTGGCCTTTAATTTACCAATATGATGTTGAGTTGCCTTATTGTATTTAGTATTGGTGATTTCTTCCTCGATTTCTGCAATCTTATCAGTAAGGGACACGACGCTTCAGATTTAGGGGGGATTAAACGTATTGAGTCGCCAGTAACTATAAAATCATACTACTAATTATCTATCTCGTGGGATATCCCTTAAGCGACTCAGAAAGACTGGAAAAAGCAAAGACAAATATTGTGAATATACTCAAAATGGAAGATTACAAACTGGATTCTGGAGAATTATTTCAGGCCTTTAAAGAAGCCGGAGGGGAAATGAATGACTTTTCACCAGCATTAGAAGAATTATCTGAGGAGAATCAGATTAAAACTGATAGTGATGGAAACATAATGACCGTACAAGATTATGACCGCAAGAAATCACAGCTGAATGAAGAAGATCGCAATGAACCAAAAGAAAAAACTACTGAAGAGGTTATGGAAGCAAAAGAATCTGAAGGGGATGGTTCTGAAGGGAATGAGGATATCGAATCAATCATTAAATTAAAGGAAGAAACCGACACATGGTTAATAGAACAACTCAAAAACAAAGGTGATAATGGTAGTGAGGGGGAGCTAAGAGCTGAGGTGGCTGAGTTAAGAGATAGAATTCAAAAATTAGAAAACATAATCAAAAACCTTACGAAGGCATTTGAATAATGGTTGTTAAACAGAATAGAGGACGGAAAAGGTACATCTTGTTCACACATTCAGTGAGCACTACTAGGAATCAAGTTAATCGATTCTTGAATGACAAATGCAAAGAACTGAACGGTAAAATAAGGTTGAAACTGATGAAATATGATTCCAAAAGAGGAATTATTCGTGTTGACCATAAATTGGCAAAACAGGCAAGGGAAATCATGAATAGAAATGACACGGAAATGAAAATACAGACTGTTAGAACCAGTGGAACCTTGAAGGGGCTCGAGAAAGAATAGAGCAATCATTATTATAGGTCGAGTATTGACTGATTGATGGATGAGGATGATGATTCCGAAGGATGGGAAGAAACGCAGTATGAATCTTTAGATTGGGGTGATGAAGAGAGTAGCAGTAGTCTGGTTGCCCTATATCCAGCTACTAGCAAACCAAGTCAAGCGGCACTAGTCCTTATTATCGCAGGATTCGTTCTACTGGGAACTGCCACAACCATGAATGGACTTCTAAACGATGAAGAAAAAATACAGGGAGTGACGGTAAAGTACAACGATGTTATGGGTGAAATGGGAATTGAGATAGAACAGGATGAAGAGATTGATGAAGACTTTGTTCGCCAAATCCTCAGATTCGGAATGATCTGGGAACTCGTCTGCGCTATTCTGGCATTTGTTGGAGGGGCTCTCCTGATGATGAGACAGAATTACAATATGGTCCTTATCGGCTGTTCTGCTGCCATAGTTGGATTGGGAGGATTATTGTTATCAACCCTTCTTGGGGCAATAGCACTTTACTTGACATTTCAAAGCCGACCCGAATTTGGTATAGCAGAGCAAGATGAGAGCTGGTAAGGTTGTTACCTGAACTGCTAGAGTATCTGAACATCAAAGAATTATACCCTCCCCAAAAAGAAGCAATCAAGGTTGTTGAAAAAGGTGATTCGGTGCTCATGTCCGTGCCTACTGCCGCTGGCAAGACGTTGGTCGCCTATGCTGCGCTAATGAGAGCTGTAAGATCAAAGAAAAAAGGAATCTATCTGGTCCCCCTGAGGGCACTGGCCTGGGAAAAGGTAAACGAATTAAGGGATATTTGTAAGAATATCCTGAATGGGGCCAGGATAGGGGTCTCTGTAGGAGATTTTGACAAGGCCAGAGGTTTGTCAAAGTATGACATCATAATTGCCACTTCAGAAAGAGCCGATTCATTGATCCGGCATAACCCCTCCTGGTTGACGGAAGTAGAATGTCTAGTGGCCGATGAAATACATCTGATTAATGACTCGGGAAGAGGGCCAACCCTAGAGGTGACACTTTCCAAATTTAGAGAAATTAATCCAACCATCCAGATTATCGGCCTTTCAGCTACCGTATCCAATTCAGGAGAGATTGCTGAATGGCTGGGTGCGACCCTGGTTCAAAGTGATTTTCGACCCGTTCCCCTTAGAAGAGGGATTGCCATAGACAGAGAAATAGAATGGGAAGATGGAGGAAAAAAGGGCATTGGACTAAGCGGTGTGGAGGGAATTGCCACTGATAACTTGCCTGAGCAATGCCTAGTGTTTGTAGGAACTCGAAGATCTGCAGAGGCACAGGCCCGGAATTTAGGTAGGATGGTCGGAAAAAAACTAAATTCGGAGAATCTGGAGAAGCTGAAATCCTACTCAGATAGAATAAAGCAGGGTGCTGACGAAATAACCTCAGTAGATTCAAACCTCTCAAAACTAATCACCAAGGGAGTTGCCTACCATCATGCTGGCCTTACAAATCGCCACAGACAGATAATTGAATCCGCTTTCAGGGACAGAGCACTGAAGGCCCTATGTGCCACTCCAACTCTGGCAGCTGGAGTAAACCTACCGGCAAAGAGAGTCATAATCAGGGATCTTAGCCGTTGGGAATCCTCATTTCAGTCAAACCAGCCTTTGCCAGTATTGGAAGTTCAACAAATGCTAGGAAGAGCTGGAAGACCTGGTTTTGATGTAGATGGTGAAGGTATACTTGTTGCAAAGAACAGGGAACAAATCGATTATTTTACTGAGAATTATTTCGAGGGAGAAACCGAACCTGTCAATTCAAGACTAGGTAGTGAACCAGCGCTCAGAACCCATCTTCTCTCACTGATAACCTCAGGTACCATAAATACGAAGGAAAGATTGCATGAATTTCTTGGAAAGACCCTCTTTGGGGTTCAAGGAGAACTCTGGAGAACACAGCACCGTTTGAACAAGGTACTCGATTTCCTGGACAAGGAAAACCTGATAGAAATTGAAGGGCGACAGGATGGGGAATTTGTATCTGCAAATAACCAATTAAGAGAGAACTTTAGGCCGACTGCCTTTGGAAGGAAGGTTTCGCAGTTGTATATCGATCCCCTATCGGGAGTTATCATCCGCAATGCTCTGGAATCAGAAGTTGATGCGAATCCTCTTGGGATCCTTCATACTATCGCCAGAACTCCCGATGTGTACTCATTATACGTCCGGAAAAATGAAATGGAAACATATCTTACACATCTGATGCAGATGGAAGGAGACCTCATGCTTCCTCCTCCAGTTGAGCATGTAGAATTGGAGTTCTATTTGTGGGATCTAAAGACTGCCTTGCTATTGATGGACTGGATCGAGGAAACACCTGAAGAACATCTTCTGAAGAGATATTCAACAACCCCTGGTGACATCAGGGCAAAGGTCGAAACTGCTAAATGGATCCTTTATGCTATGGGAGAACTATCGGAATTGGTTTCTCCAGAATCAACCAAGATGATAACCGAACTACAGATACGGGTGAACAGCGGGGTTCGTAAAGAACTTCTACCGCTACTGGAGATAGAATCCATAGGAAGAGTAAGAGCCAGAGCGCTTTTTAATTCTGGTTTCACAAGCCAAGGCTCGATAAGAGACGCAAGACCCTCAGAACTAGCTGAAATCCCTGGGATAGGTCCCAAATTGGGCGGAAAACTGTCAGGTAAGAA
>DAXQ01000030.1 GCA_002506485.1 Euryarchaeota archaeon UBA136
CTATATTCGCCGTCGCAGCCCTAGCGAATGGAAGATTGTACATCAGAGGATACTCACTGTAGCTGCAGTTCTAGTAGTGGCCCTACATGCCATTCTGGTAGGGACCGACAAAATGCTAATCTACGCGTCTTTGGGGGTTATTGGAATAATTGTTCTTGGGGTGGCGGGCCGGTACTGGTATCGGGGTGATGCGCGTCGCCCTGAATAGCTCACCGTTACATCATTATAAGTTACGTAAGCTTTGACGTAATCAAGGGCCAAAGGAGGAAAGGCGGCGGCACTATAGCCTTCATCGAGGAGTTATAGGTCCTAACGGCGCCTATTTTTTCTAGTTTTAATCCGACCTCGTAAATGTAATATTTGGTCAAGCA
Source organism: Euryarchaeota archaeon UBA136 (assembly GCA_002506485.1). Lineage (GTDB taxonomy): Archaea > Thermoplasmatota > Poseidoniia > MGIII > CG-Epi1 > CG-Epi1. The sequence continues at coordinate 372 of DAXQ01000030.1, forward strand.
GACCGTCTTCACTAGTAATATGATACATTATCATTGCTGTACAGCAACCGAGAATAAAAAACCCAGAAAACAGAAACGACAAGATTAAGACTATGTTAAATTCTAGATAAACATGACGCCAAAGCAGCTTGTAATTCAAAACAACAGGAATAGCAAGACACAAGGTGCAAAGTCCTATTCGGAGGTTAGAATTCATGGCTCAGACTTCCTCATCCGGCTTGTCTTAAGCGAATTCCTAAAAAGAAGGCATTATTACCATATTATGCGACCGTTTCATCTCGCCTTTCCTGTTGATAATCTGGATAAAACTCGTGAGTTTTATACTACCATACTAGGATGCAAAGAAGGCCGCAGTTCAGATCGCTGGATCGATTTTGATATGTATGGCCATCAGGTAGTAGCACACTTGGTTGATGAGCTTGAGACTGTCCAAACTAATCCGGTTGACGGAGATAACGTCCCAGCCAGCCATTTTGGTGTAATTCTCGAGATAAATGATTGGAATGAGTTAGCCAAACGTCTGACCGAGTCTGGGATAAAATTCATCATAGAGCCCCATATCCGTTTCAAAGGTGAATCTGGTGAACAAGCCACCATGTTTTTCTTGGATCCGTGCGGAAATGCTCTTGAATTCAAATCTTTTAATAGTGGCGGCATGATATTTGCCAAGTAATCTATGGAATCCCAAACATTAATCTTCGTGTTTGCAGCAATAATGTTCGTTGCAGTCGCTATGTTTGGTTATATTCCTATGAGTTTAGACCTGTCGTCCATTCGTTTAAAACAATTGACTGCAATAGGAGCGGGCGTTTTGATTGGTTCAGCTTTTCTTGTAATAATTCCAGAAGCTTTAGAAATTTTTGAAGGCCATGAAGAGGAAGAAGAAAAAGAGGGCGAAGAACATGAAGAGGGAGAAGAGAGCCATGTTGAACCATCGACAATGGGTTTAGCAATATTGGGTGGTTTTGTATTGATGCTTCTACTGGAAATATTCGGACTTCCTCATGCCGTTCATCATGATGAAGATAAACATCTATTGGGTCTTTCGGCAACAATTGGATTGATAATCCATGCTGCTGTAGACGGCCTTGCAGTTGGAGCTTCGGTTTCAAGCAGCACTGAAACGGGTTTGATTGTATTCGTTGCAATAATGCTTCACAAAGGACCAGCGGCTTTTGGCCTTTCCTCCTTTTTACAACACATCAAGATCGATAAGATGAAATCACAAATGTATCTGCTTCTATTTGCTTTATCTTCACCGATAGTAGCAATTCTATCTTTTTTTACATTACAGGATTCCACCTTTGCTACCGACGATAACATAGGCCTAGCTTTGATGTTTTCAGCAGGCACTTTTATCTATGTTGCAACGGTCGATGTCCTTCCTGAAGTCCATAGTCATGATCATGAAAATGAGGCACCCACTTGGTTTGTGATTTTTGGCATGATTTTGGTATTTTTGACAACCCTAATCTCTCACGGTCACTAAAATCACCTTGCCGGTTGCTTTATATCGATGATTCTGTGCTTGTAGAATATGGAAGGATATTGCGTAAAGTGCAAACACAAGAGAGAAATAGAGAACGGAAACGAGGTTACAATGAAAAACGGTCGCAAAGCAATGAAGGGATCATGCGGCACCTGTAGCACCGGAATGTACCGTATTCTTGGTAAAGCATAATTTCAAGTAGCGAATCATTTTTTTAGCTACTAGATAGTGGATACGCTCCCAAATTAAGGTGCTTTTCTATACTAATAGCACGATTGCAAGTAAAATTACACCTGTTAGAATTTTAATCAAGACTCCAATCAAGAGATATCCGAATATTGTATTTTTTTCCTCAGACATTACTGAATCTTCAATAAGTTTCACGTTCCTCTGGTTTGATTTCCACGCGGCATCAAATAAATCACCTATAATCGGTATGCACCCAATAACAAATTCCAGAGCCACATTGCCGAACATTCGAATAATGGTGGCTTTTGGCATTCCCATCTTAATCCCAGCATGCATAATGTAGATAGAAAGCACTCCTCCGATTAGATCACCTCCGCCAGGAATAAGGCCGATTATGGGATCAATGCCTATTTTGCGTTCAGTACCTGGGATAGTGATAGCCTCATCCAAATTGTGACTGAGTCTCTTCAAACGCAGCAATTTTTCTTCATTGAGTTCCTTTTGTTCGTCATTCATTTTGGTCTTTCCTTTGTTCATTCAAGAAATTCTGAATTCTGTTCCTTAGTATGCCCTCAACCTTACTTTCCTTTTTTATACTTATCGTCGATTTAAGCCATTCTTTCATTTCAGGATTGATTATACTATAAAATATGTTTCTTCCAATCCGTTTCTGATTTATTATCCTAGCATTTGATAGCGTGGCAAGATGTCTTGATACGGTGGTCTGATCTTTCCTCGAGATTCGGGTCAGATCAGTTACATTGTGCTCTTTGATCATTAAAGTTTGTACTATTTTCAATCTGGTTTCGTTTCCCAGAGCCTTGAAAACGAGAATATTCATTAATTATATGTATATATGCACATATATTAATATAAGCCCACAAAAATAACCTAACTTAGACCGGCAGCCGCAATGAAAGCGAGCATTGCAATACCCATTCCCTGTTTGAGATTCTTCTGGCCTCCAAAATAGTCCTCCTGCTTTGCATTGTAAATTCCAAAAAGCATGGTTCCGTTGGCCAAGGTTATTCCCCCCAAGTAAGCATTGGAGGCCATACCATCGAATTGATCCATTGCAGTATAGCTCAGTCCGATAGCAATTAACAGGAATAGAATGGCCACCCTCATGGAATTTTCAATTCCGATACTGGCTGGAAGAGTACGCCTGTCCCTATCACCTTCCAGATCCTGTATGTCCTTGATAATCTCACGGGTTATCGTAGCAAGAACTGCCAGACCAAACATCCATAGAGTAGGCCCTGGGTCGTTAACAGCCATTCCTGCAAACAGGAATACTGCACCCGACATCAGGCCGACAGTAATATTGCCCGAGATTCCAGCCGCCTTCAGTCCGTTTTCGTACGCAGTTAGTAGTAGTATTCCGATTAATGCGATAACAAAGGGCATTTTATTCTCAAGAGCAAAAAGGAGTATCAGGAGTCCCGAGCCCAGAAGTGCCTGTGCATATATTGAGGCCGTATCGGCGGAGATGGACCCTGAAGGTATTGGCCGTTCGGGGTGGTTCTCCTTGTCAGTTTTCCGATCGTTGTAATCATTTAGTGCATTACCCCCACCGACTAGTATCATTGAGCATACGCAACAGATGGCGACTTCAATCTGGAAGTCCATGATTTCAGGTCCAGCTGCAATGAACGACCCTGCGATTACTGCTATTGCAGTCAGAATCATATTCCCGGGTCTGGTTAGAGCAAGATATGGGTTCATGCAACACGACTTCCTAGTTCACAATCAGGGTCAGGTTTCAAAAGACGAACGGTACCATCCTTTTCCACACCCCCAAGGACTAGAATCTCTGACATTAGTGGGCCTATTTGCTTAGGTGGGAAGTTGAAGACTGCAACCACATCTCTACTCAGTAATTCTTCCTTCGTGTAGTTCGTAATCTGTGCAGATGTCTTACGGATACCCAAGGGGCCAAAATCTACTGTCAGGATGTAAGCTGGTTTTCTGGCCTCTGGGAAATCCCTGACATCGACTATCCTCCCGACCCTCATGTCGACTTTGATAAAATCATTCCAGTCAATCGTCTCGCTCACAGGGATGTATCAAGCCACCAATACAAAGTCTTTTATCCAAAAAACGGGATAATAGCCTATGACCAATCATCTTTTTGAACCTTATAGCAGTTATAGACAATATTCTATAGAGGAAATGCAAAAACGGTCAAAGGAATTCTTGAAGGGAATTGTAAGAAGGCGAACTGTCAGGGATTTTTCTGATAAGCCTGTTCCTAGAGACATAATCGAGAACTGTATCAAGGCTGCAGGGAGTTCACCAAGTGGTGCCAATCATCAGCCTTGGCACTTTGTGGTGGTTACAGATCCTGACACAAAAACAGATATTCGTAAAGCTGCAGAGGAGGAGGAACGTTTGCTCTATAATAAAAGAGCCTCTAATGAGTGGCTGGAAGCTTTAGCTCCGTTGGAAACCGACGAGAATAAGCCATTTCTCGAGATCGCGCCTTATTTGATAGTCGTTTTTGCCGAGTCCTACAGTTTGGACATAGATGATAACAAAATCAAGAATTATTATGTTTCAGAATCCGTGGGTATAGCTACAGGAATACTGATCACGGCACTTCACAATGCAGGCCTAGTGACTCTGACCCATACTCCCAGCCCAATGAATTTTCTTCGCCGTATTCTGCGAAGGGGCAAAAATGAACGAGCATTCATTATTCTAGTCACAGGTTTTCCGGCCGAAAATGTGAAAGTCCCAGTCCTAGGAAAGAAGAATTTTGAAGACTACACTTCGTTTATCTAATCCAAGTAGACGTTCAGAATCGGTCTTTCATCCATATGGAAGAAACTGTAGGTGGCCCACCAGGTTATCATATCCAGAGAATTAACTAAATTGTTAGTTCCAGTCGCGTTGTTTCCATACGCTTTGGCTTGAGTGTCCATCCAATCCTCCATCTCCTCTAAAGTGTCACAGGTTTGGTGGTAACACCAGTAGCCGTCTACCAACCCTCCATAACCAAGAGTAATGGTACCTAGATTATCCTGAAAGGACGCATGATCACTTCGGGCAGTAGTGTCCTCGTAGATTATTACTTCAGGTCGATTCTTTTCTAACCACACATCGTATTTCCAGGTACTATCGCTATTATTATCAGATCCAACCAGAATATCCTGCTGCATTGAAACATTGATCGCATCGGCCCCAATCCACTGACTGAGATAAACCATATCTGGCTGGTCGATTTTATTGTAGTTCAGTGAAGGCCCAATGTAAATTCTCATAGGCCATACCTCACTATCCTTAGGATATCCGCCTGTATCGGGTTGTGGGTCAGGATCACAGTTTCCGTCACCTCCATGTTCATCATCACAGGGGGCGCCACCACCACCTGGCCAGTTGACTCCGGCCATGTCAAGATTGATGTAATTCGTTACAGTTACTCCTGGGTGATTATCATCTAACGTCTCGGTCCAATAGTCACTGCCTCGCTTTCCTCCTTCTTCACCGGACCACAGACAGAAGACCATCGTCCTTCGAGTGTCATAGGGCATATCTGCCATTGCTTCGGCTGTAGCTAGCACCATCGATGTTCCCGCAGTGTTGTCGTACGCTCCATATCTTGTCCCGTACGTCCTTGAACCAGTGTCATGCGGATCGACCAGTCCAGCGTTTGTAGGAGGAGCTATATCAAAATGGGCTCCAAATACCAACCATTCATCAGCGTATAGAGTTCCATCTCTAAACCCACAAATATTGTATGCTTCAGGATTCTGATTTCCCAAAACATCAGTCAAATCAAATCTCTGCGTTTCTACGCGAAGACCATAAGCCGTCATTTCAGCAATTAAAAATTGTGCAGCGTCTTCATAGGCTAAATTTCCTTGTCCCGCCCATCGGTCTAAATATCCCGTAGCAAAATCTGGAGGTGCCCCCAAAGAATCATCAGTTATTCTAGCAATGTTGTTGTATACCGTTCGACCATCGACAAAACCAGTAGAGAACAAGCCACCTTCATCTATAGAATATGCTGCCGAGATTGGCCTATCCACAGAGATTCTGATGGGAACAACAGTTGCACCCTTATTTTTGGTCAGATTCAGACTATCAAGTGATGTTCCTTCAGATGGGGCTACTCTGGTAACTGCCATACCATCTTCCTTCATCCCATTCCTATTGACCCATTGATCCCAACTCTCATTTGAATTTCTAATTGGCCAGTTAACTGTACCATATCCAGATAGAAAGACAAAAGTGGAATCAATTCTTGGTGGAGCTAATGAAATCAACTGCTGGGTTTCCCCAATCCTCATATCCAGTACAGTGCCGTTCTGAACATAGTTGGAGACTGGATCAATAACTAAGTTGGGGATGAAAACCGAAAGGTCTTTCTTTGCAGTAATTACAAGCGGCTGGAATTCACCTGCAATCATAGTCCCAGGATTTACCGCAATATCATCAGCTGAGATTCTGTCCGTGCCCTCATTTTCAAGACAACCTGCCAAAGCCGGCATCAAAAACAGAAATGCAATAGCCACCGAATCAAAACGTTTCATTGTTTCTCCAGAAGAGCAGTGATATAAGAGATATCACTCTTCTAGGCAGTCTTCGTGCATACAAACAGGGGGTTCAAAGAATATCTTGTTGCCGACGTTTATCTCGTGCAATCTGAGTACACTATCCTCTCCCAGTTCGATGTCTACTGCAGCTTCAGTACTGGAAGGAAGGTAATCCTCTCCGATATCTCTCAAAGAGAGACGAATATAGTGACCTTCAGGAATCAATATATCCATAGCAAAGAATTCCATTTTGGCAGTAATCTCAACTCCAGGAATGACAGTCTGGTAATCCGTTCCACCTTCGTGATATCTAAGATCCATGATTGCATGCCCCACATGAATGCATTCGTTATCAGCCGAACAATCCTCCATATAGGCGTAGAGAGACCCACCGGAACCCTGAGGGGTTACCTGTAAATGCAATTGAGGCAATCCTCCGAATCTGAAATCATAATCAAAGGTCCCCGTTTCAAAAACTATCCAGTCATCTACGGCTTCCATACCAGGGTAGACAGTTGTTCCGAACCCGCCTTCTTCAATAAGTGTCAAATTTCCCCCGAGGTCAAACTCAACAGTTTTAGAATCAGTTGCAGGATACCGTTCTTCGACCCTCCATTCTCCGCGATTGTTCTGTATCTCAAGATAGAGACTTGGTTTGGGCCCTTTTTCTTGGAGGTAATAGGTAAACCATTCCAGTAGATCCTGCATCCAGTCAAATCTTACCATCTCAGGGTAAGCCTCAGAGCCCCTTCCGGGGTCGGACCGGTCCTTCTGGTAATCAGGTCTATCCGGATAATCGTGATCCCACTGCCCCATCAGAACTTTTGCCTCTATTCCATGATCCAGCAATGTATTGATGGTTGGAACTGCCATATGAGGGTCAACATTCCAATCATGGAATCCTTGCACTATGTATATGGACCCTCTATAATTATTCAGCACCCGATCCAAGAAATATCTTTCTGACCAATAGCTCTCAACGAATTCGTTTCCAGCGAAAACATACCCATTGGTAGCATGGATTGGCCCCAACAAGTAATCTTGACACGCATTCTGTAGATTCTCATCTTCTTTCTCGGAGCTGAATCCATAGGAACCATAAACGACATTGTGCATGAATGGAGCTCTAGCTTCTGATGACCCATTCTTCCACATCAGTTCCCTGACTCCAATCAGTCCCGAGATAGGAACAATAGTCTTCAGGTATTCGTTACCATACATTGCAGCCTGCCAGGGAGTTGAGCCATCGTACGATTTTCCGATTAGGCCAACGTTGCCATTGGACCAATCCTGTGTCCCTAACCACTCCACTGCTGCATTGATTCCCTCTTGTTCAGAGAATCCCATCAGGTCCATACAGTGATTTGACAGCCCAGTTCCACTCACTGAGACCTGAGCAAAGGCAAACCCATGAGGTAACAGATTTTGTAATATACCTACCCCAAGCCAACTACCAGGGGTTGTGATATCTGCCGTTCCTGCAGATTCCTCACCAAAGTAAGGTCCAATCTCAGCAATTACGGGAACCTTCATTCCGCTAGGTACTTCCGGTCTCCAATAGGCTAAACTGATATGTGGGCATTTATCCGGATCAAAATTCAGAACACACTGAGGGTCTACAGCCGCACCCCCTTCCGTTTCAGGCAGGTTGTAAGGAATCATAACATGTTCCAGAGCCTCCCATGAGTCAGCTGCTCCCATCCGCTCGTAAGGCCCTTGTTGAAGTACGAAACTATATGATTGTGTAGTATCGAAAGGTTGTTGATTTCTGGCCCAGACAGGGACCCTCATATCATAATCCATTTCTTCAACATCTTGCATATAGAGCAGGTATGAACTGCTAATCATGACGGCCACAGTGACCAGTGAAAAAACTTGGGTAGCTAGACTATCCGTTCTGCTGATTTGGTTTACCATTATTCTTCAGGATTCTTAGCAACAACCGCCATCGCCACAACCACATTCTCCCTTCTTTCCCTCTGGGGCAGGATTTGGATTGTTGACCCGGAAACCTTCTCCCATCTCAGATACAACGTAATCTATCTCAGTACCCTTGATTTTGTCGACATCATCGTTGTTTACAATGAGTTTCAAACCCTGTGATTCGAAAGTGCTATCTCCCTCGCCCTGAGCGTCAAAACCCAGAGCATATTGATAACCACCACCACAGCCACCTGGAAAGACACCGACTCTGAGGTGTTTATCTTCCATTTCCTGCTCGTTAACGGCCTTGTTTATCTTCTCGGCTGCTGATTCTGTGAGGCTAATCATAATGTTTGGAGCAGATGTTTGATTTTATAGTTTGCGGATGTAATAAAACATCTTAAAAATCACAAAATAATACTTAAAGAAGAACGGACAAGCCTTAACCTTTGCTTTCCCCCATCGTATCAACGTTTGGCCTCGAAAAACCACAATCCCTCAATAGCCAGAAAAATCGCCAGACAAATTAAGCGTGGAGAGTCTCCAGAAGGCCTTATCCCCCTAGCCCAAAGCATCAATGATCCGTATTACCATTCCTTGAGTCTTGCTTCTATATCTTCATCAATAAATGGTAAAAAATCTCAAAAGATATTTGAATTGGCCCTTAAGGAATCCAATAAGGTAACACAGGCCTGGCGCAAGCTTGAATTGCTTGGTGAAATTTCAAAAAGTCTAAAAACTGTATCTGACACGAATCAAAGAAAAAGAAGGTTTGAAGAAGTTCTCCTTTTATCTTTGAAGGAAAAAGAAGAACAGATAAAGGATTTCTTTGTAAAGTATTCTAAAAATTATCCTGACGAATTACTTGGAACATTGCTTTCCCATACACTTGAATTGAAGCAATATCCGTTCGAGTCTTCCAAGGCCATTATTAGGATCTGGATAAAGCGAAAACCGATAGATCAGCTGGTTTCTAGATTGTCTGATATCAAAGGAGATTTGAGGGCTAGGTTGCTAGGCTATCTCCATTTTCAATTAGATAAAGCCAGAATTCAAACCAATCCCACGGCTCTGAGTCTAGCTCTCCAGTCCCAGAATTCAGAAAATATACTTAGATATCTGGTAAGAATTTGTTCTTCCTCATCAGACCTAGTTGAAGTCGCGTCAGTTTCTAGCACATCCCCTTCAATAATGTTGGCGCTTACAGCACGCGCAGATCGCAAAGGTTTCTCAAACGAGGCAAACAAATTTGCATCAAATGCCAAACAGCTGATAGAATCTTTACAATCCTCAGACAAAAAGGAAAAATTACTGTACAAACTTAAGGTAACTACTGACAGGTTACAGGGCGCAGATTCTTCAAAACTGTCTAAAACTATTCCAGAATTATCAGAGGTTGTGAAAAGTGGTAAACATACGCTTGGTCTTTTAAATACCTATGGTGGGAAATGGAACCATCCACATTTCAAAGCGATTCACAAGGCTGCTAACCTGTGTTCCGCCTTCGATTTGGATCTGGCATTGATAGGCTTCCCCAAGGTTGAATCTGAGAAGTTAATGAATGAAGTCAAAAAGGAAATGAGATTGCCCAATGAAGGCTATCTGTCATCTTTGTTCTCTAACCAACGCGTGCGCTTCTTCGATAAGGATGTAGATGAATCATGGGCGGGTTCAAAGGTCGCCACTACTGCAAACCCGGATGCAAATAAGTTGGAACTTCCAGACGGAAGATTGTGCATGATCGTGGGATTAGGCCCTAAAGGCCTTCCCAAGTCTTTTCTGAAAGCTTCGAATTACCATTTTGAATTAACGGGCTCCAACATAGCTTTCGAGACCGGAACGGCCATGGGTTCGATTGCCGGTCATTTGCACTTGATGTAGAGTCTATAAACACGCCGGGATTCCCTCTCCATGGGTGATTGTCTTTTTTGCAAGATAAGAGATGGTGAGATTCCAGGAGAGATAGTGTATGAGAACGAGCACGTTATGGCATTCAACGATATCAATCCGACAGCCCCTACTCATATTTTGATAATTCCCAAGGAGCACATTTCCACTTTGAACGATCTAGAGGATAATCATAAGCAAACCGTGGGTGAGATATTCATAGCCGCCAAGCAAATAGCTGCAGAGAGAGGTTTTGCTGAATCAGGATATCGAACGGTTTTCAATTGTAATGGCCATGGGCAGCAAACGGTATTCCATATTCACTTACATTTAATTGGTGAAAGGCAGATGACCTGGCCTCCAGGCTAGAATCCATTCTCTTCAAAAAATGGAGTACATACGCAAACCCTTTTACGGTTGAAGCCGACGGTAAAGTAGCAGTTGTGACTATTAGTAACCGACGGGCTGAACACCTCGAAGTGTCACCTTTCACCTCTACCGAAGTAGTGGTTTCCAGTAACACTGATACTCTCGGTGCTTACACCCCGGTCCTATCTAACTTATCTTCTATAAGTGTCATAATACCTCGTTTTGAGGCGGGTTTCGAGCTTAGATGCTTTCAGCTCTTATCCCTTACAGCGTGGCTGCCCAGCGGTGCCTTGTCAGACAACTGGTAAACTAGTGGCTGCGAACCCTCGTTCCTCTCGTACTAGAGGATCCTTCCCCTCAGGTATTGGACAGTCCCAGCACATAGCAACAAACCTGTCTCACGACGGTCTAAACCCATCTCACGATCCCTTTTAATGGGCGAACAACCCCACCCTTGGGTGCTTCTGCACACCCAGGATAGGAAGAGACGACATCGAAGTAGCAAGCCTGGAGGTCGATGTGGGCTCTTGCTCCAGACAACTCAGTTATCCCCGGGGTAACTTTTCTGTTATCAACCGCACCTACTAACGGCGCTGGTTGGTTCGCTAGGCCCTGCTTTCGCATCGTGGTTTGTTGTGTTGCCAAACCACGTCAAGCCAGCTTTTGCCCTTGCACTTAACGGTAGATTCCTGACCTACCTAAGCTGACCTTTGGGCTCCCTTGTTAAATTTTCGAGGGAGTGGCGCCCCACCCAAACTGCCCGCCTACCGGGGTTCCTCCGAAGAGGTGAGTGGGACGAATCGAAAAGGACGGTGTTTCATCAGTGACTCGGCGACGAGCTAGCGCTCGCACCTGTGTAATGTCTCCCGGCTACTCTACACATAACAACTCGTGCCACAACGGCAGGTTGCAGTAAAGCTCCACGGGGTCTTCGCTTGCGGCTGGGACGTACTGGACTGTGCGCCAGTAAGTCAATTTCATCGGGCTCCGGGCGGGGACAGTAGAGCTCTCGTTAGGCCGTTCGTGCAAGTCGCCAATTAAGCGACAAGGTATTACGCTACCTTAAGAGGGTCATAGTTACCCCCGCCGTTTAGCGGTCCTTCGTCCGGTTGTAACCGGGTTTCAGATACCGCCACTGGGCAGGATTCAGCGGCTATACTCATCCTTACGGACTAGCAGCCACCTGTGTTTTTAGTAAACAGTCGGAGCTCCCTAGTCACTGCGACCAGCTCTCTACAGAGCTGGCACCCCTTATACCAAAGGTACGGGGCTAATTTGCCGAATTCCCTCGCCCGGATTCTGCCGCGACGCCTTAGGCTACTCACCTAGGGGCACCTGTGTCAGATCTCGGTACGGACAACTCACACGACTCCAGATCCCTTTTCACGGACACCAGGCTAGAGCAGAAGCGAAATACTTCGCCTCCCAACAGCTTAGTTTGTTTCTCACCATTACGGTACTCCACAAATTTATTGCTGAAGGCAACACTCAGACAAGAGTGTTCCACTGGACCCGATGTGTCAGGAAATGGACAAAATGTGAATTGGTGCAGGAATTTTAACCTGCTTCCCTTTCGATTCCTCCTGTTAGGGGGAACCTTAGGACCGACTAACCCTCGACTGATGAACATCGTCGAGGAACCCTAGCCCCTCCGGCGGATGGGATTCTCACCCATCTACGCTACTACTATTTCCATGATTATCATTCGAACGCGGTCCACAGGACCTCACGGCCCCACTTCCACCCGCGCACGACGCCTCTCTACCGCATCACCTTTCGGTGGCCCAAAGTATCGGTGAACAACTTAGTCCCGTCCATTTTCTAGGCTCAGAGACTTGACTGGTGATCTGTTACGAACTCTTTAAAGGATGGCTGCCTCTAAGCCAACCTTCCAGCTGTCTATGCCTTCAAACACTATTTGTTCTTTAACACTTAGCTGTTACTTAGGGACCTTAACTTTGGTCTGGTTTGTTTTCCTTATGGACATCAAGCTTACCCCGATGCCCTCACTGCCCAGCTTCTACAACGGACACACATTCGGAGTTTGACAGCATGCCGAAAACTTTCGCTTCCTAAACACGCAATCAGTGCTCTACCGCATGCCCCGTCTCAGCTGAGGTCTGCCTGCGAGCAGTTTCGAGAGGAACCAGCTATTACCGGTCTAGATTGGTCTTTCGCCCCTATACCCAGGTCATCCAAACGATTTGCACATCAGTACTGGTGCGGGCCTCCACCCTTCTTCCGAAAGGCTTCACCCTGCCCAGGCATAGATCGACCGGCTTCGGGTATCCAACCATTGACTTCAGGCGAGCGCACCTTGCCCCTCGCTTGCGCTGCGGGCTATCGGTTTCCCTACGGCTTCGTACCTGCGTACTTAACCTCGCCAATGATAGGAACTCCACGGATCAATTTTCGAATCGAACGGCATGACGTCGGTACGGTTAGGTGTAACCGCTTAATCCCTTGCACGCCATACCAGTCTGTAACCACCTGATTTCAGGGTCTTATTAATCTCCCGCCAGGGATGCTTTACAACTTTCGCTCACGCTACTATTGCGCTATCGGTCTCGGTTTGTATTTAGGGTTGGAAGTTAGTACCTCCCGTATTCACGCGCAATATCCAATGCACGCTACTCTTGGGTCCTGAAAATCATCTTTCACGGTGTCTCCTACGGGGCTATCACCCTCTATGGCACCGGTGTTCCACACGAAATTCGGATAACAGTGTTAAGATGTAAACAGACCACTCCACATTTCTACTGATTCTCATCAGAAGATTCGGATTGCCCTATGAGGTGTTCGATCGCCTTTACTAACCTCATCTCATTTGATTTCTTTTCCTGCCCTTACTAAGATGTTTCAATTCAGGGCGTTCCCCATCCTTTCGGATTGAACCACTAGGGTTCGAGAAGTCCCATTCGGCAATCTTCGGATCAAAGGCTCCATGCGCCTCCCCGAAGCATATCGCTGCTTGGCACGACCTTCTTCGGCAACCGAGCCTAGTCATCCACCAGGTGGCGTAGTAACTGCTGTAGCCGTCGGCTTCAACATTCGTCCGGGTTTGCGTATGATCTGACAATCATTGACACGTTATGTCTCACTGTGAGGAGACTAGTGCCTATGCCAACTTCCCCGGTCTATAAGCTTCAAGATCGAGTGCACGAACGTTCCCTGCATCATAGACTAGCATCAAATAGTCGACACAAGGGTTTGTCTGGAGAAAAGAGGGGTATATAATATTGCGCGAAAAAACTACAATTCCTGACTTAGAATCCTATTAGGGTGCCAGCCTTTCCATCTGCCAAATGGTGCCATTCTTAGTGTAGACGAATCGGTCATGCATCCGATCACGCCTTCCTTGCCAGAATTCTACGCTTCGATGTTCCAGCCTGTAACCGCCCCAATTATCAGGTAAGGGGATTACCTTTCCCTCAAATTCCTTTTCCAATTCATCAAATTTCTTTTTGAGAACATCTCGGTTTTCAATCACGCCACTCTGATTGGATGCCAGTGCTGCGATCTGGCTCCGAAGTGGCCTTGAATGAAAATATTTTTCAGATCTGGAACGGGAAACCTTTCTTAATTTTCCATTTATCCTAATCTGCCTCTCTTGACTTGGCCAGTAGAAATTCAGGGAACCATATGGATTTTCCTCTATTTCCCGACCTTTTCTGCTCTCGTAATTGGTATAGAATACAAATCCATTCTCGTCATATCCTTTCAGGAGCACGACTCTGCTGGATGGTTTTCCATCCTTGTTAGCGGTTGACAAGGTCATGGCGGTTGATTCGAAGGGATGCATTCCTTCCACTTGATCAAACCATATGCGGAACATTTCCACTGGTGATTCGACTAGGTCCTTTCGCCTTAATTCGGAAGCTTTGTAATCAACACGTTTATTTTTCACAGGTCACATTTAGAATCGTTGTTTAATAAAGATGTGTTATTCTCTTTCAAAAAATCTTTTTGAAAATTCCTTATATAGCAAAGGTGTTTAGGGACAGTATGGACCAAATCCACCCTTCTGTGGGGCAACTGCCAAGCTATACTTCAGGCAGTCCTTTCAAAGGTTTCTGGATAAGATTGGTGGCATTTATTTTGGATACAGTGATAGTGATTAGTGCAGCAGTAGGTCTTGCTCTTCTTTTGGGAATTGTAATAGAATCCCTACTAGGTCCAGAGGCAGTTTCTGGTTTTATTATTCTAGCACTACTAGGGTTTATCATAGCATCACTTCTCTACAAGCCCCTCATGGAAGGTTCAGATTATCAAGGCACTATTGGCAAGTATATACTTGGCATGAAAGTAGTTGATGCAAGTGGTGGAAAAATAAAGATGAGTACTTCTTTCATTAGAACATTAGTTTATTTAGTTCAGACCTCGATTCCTGGTCTGAATGCAATTAGTTGGTTAGCATTTGTCATGATTGGTTTTACAGAACGGAAGCAAGGTTTGCATGATTTTGCGGCCGACACATTTGTGGTTGCTCAGTACTGGACAGCCCCCATCTCTTCGCAAGACGGATTTGGTTCTTAACATGGACGAAAACCTACAGAAAGAACTGACTTGGGTCTCAGGTACTCTTGTTGCCTTTTTGATCCTTCTGGTTTATGGCGGTACTTCTGAACCAACTGAGGTAGCGATTGCAATTGGAGCCTTTGTAGTAAGCTGGCTAGCGATAAGTTACAGTGTCAAAAACCTTGGATCGGGTAGCACATCCAAGGAAGATTTACAAAAGGAATTCCAATGGTTCGCAGGGATACTGGTTATCTTTCTGACAATCGTGACCTTGATTGGTACGACAGATGGTACCGTGGACCTGTCTTCTTCCACATATGCAATGGTTGTCTTCGGTTTTACTCTTATATGGGTCGTGCGAAGCGCAGCGATTAAATATTTCAGTCAGTAAGGCTATTTTCCTCGTCCATCAATAGCAGCTATTACTATAGCTAGACCAGCAATGAATCTTCTATCAAGTGGATGACTAGGTGGAATATTCACGACCAGTTTCTTGATGAATGGATTGAACATCTGTCTCATTGTTACGAATTCGCCCCCTCCACCGATTTCAATATGAAATTTCTTTGGTAACAGTATTCCAAGCAAAATGCGCCTAGCCAAGGCATATCCCATACTATCCTCGATTAACATTCCAATTTCGTTCCCAGCAGCATCGAGAAGGTGCCACCTTGTTCGAAGAACAGATGCCCAGAATTTCCGTCTTACCGTACCTATATGCTCGCCAGATTCTGAATCCATGATATCGTAGCCACCCCAAGCATCAACCATTTGTTTTTGCTTAATCTTCAGCCATTCTTGACTCTTCGATTCATCCACGTATATTCGAATATCTTCCTTTAATTTGAATCGTTTCTGTTCACAGAAACCGTATCTTTTTTCATTAACGTCTTCGAACCAGAATTTATTACCGAATATTTTCCAGAACTTCTCCCGGATCATATATTGATTTAGATCTAACACTCCAGTCATAATGTTCGATTGCCTTCAGTTATTTTAGAGTTGTTCAAAAATTATTTTTGAAAATTCTTTAAATATGTGGACGAGGTCATTACTCTAAGGTGAATAAGATGGATGAAGAAATAAAAGATTTCGTCGGGTATCGCAAGGTAAGAACGGCTCCTGCCATTCCAGTGCCAGTGTTACCTGCTTGGGCAAATTCAGTTGAGATGGGAGTTCTACTACTGAACACATTTATCGTTCTTTTGGGAGTATTGATTAGTTTCACTATGGTTGACGTCTCATCACCTGATGGAAGCACCATAATGTCCTTCTTTGGTAAGAAGTGTTGAGGTACAGGATACCTTCTAATGAGTTTCTTAGATGACTTGGATATAGCAGTTTTAGCCTTTGTCGCAGATCATCTTGATTCAACAGTTACTGATTGTGCCAAAACAATATTCAAACCGGAGAACACAGAAGAATTGCAAAAGAAAGATTCTCTCCTCCGTCATAGATTCAAAGCTTTGGCCTCCGCAGGTTTCTTGGTCCACACCTCCGTTTCAGGCCGCAAGATATACAGGGTAGTCGATGAAAAAGTGGCTTTTGGTCCCGAACTTCGGGGGATAAATATAGGTGGTAAAAAACTGTCTCACCCTGGACTCCGGAAAGATTACTGCATTATTCTGTTTACAGATGATGGCGTGGTTGTGCGTTCCCTTGACAAGCTCGAGAAATACTGGAAAGATCTGTAAATCCCTCATCTTCAAAAAATATTTTTGAAAATCTCTTATATACTCCACGTGTCGTGGATAAGATAGGAGCTAACCATGGCCGAAGAATTAATGGGAACCGAAATAGGACTGGCGTTTATCATAATTGGTATTCTGCTTTTCCTAGTAGAGGCAACAATGCCCGGATTTTTGGTTGCAGTACCCGGTACTGTCTTGATAGCATTAGGTATTTTGATGTCTTTTGATATCGTAACCGGTATTTGGCTATTACCGATAGGTCTAGTGGTTGGTTTGGGTTCATTGTATGGGACTGTAAAGTTCTATCAGACCTTTGCAACCCCTGACACACCTAGTGAGATGAGTATTGAATCATTTGTAGGTATGAGTGGAAAGGTAACCAAGGCAATCACACCCGATTCTTTAGGTAAGGTAAGAGTAGATAGGGAAGAGATGAGAGCGATCTCAGAATCAGACCTGTCAGTCGGCATTAGTGTAAAAGTCGTGAGCGCGGAAGGTATTACTCTGACCGTGGAACCCAAGGAATAAATAATAGGAGAAAATAGGAGAAAAATATGGATGTAGGATCGTTCTTTGTTTTGCTGTTGATTCTGATAGTCGTCACGGTCGTAATTTTATGGACCACGATTATTCAGATCGAGCAGTATGAAGCTGGAGTCGCGCTACGATTGGGTAAGTTTTATGCCATGCTCAATCCAGGATGGAATTTTGTAGTTCCATTGATTACGGTGGTTTTCAAGATAGATCTTCGTATTCAGGTCCTTGATGTTCCTCGTCAAGAGGTGATTACGAAGGATAACTCGCCAACGATGGTGGATGCCGTAGTGTATTACAGAGTGGCAGACGCTAAGAAGGCAGTACTGAATGTGGCGAACTACAGGTCAGCTATTGTCAACATGTCTCAGACCACTCTCAGAGGGGTTGTTGGTGACATGGAACTGGATGAGATATTTTCCAGCCGGGACAAGATAAATGCAATCCTCAGAGACAAGCTGGATATTGAGACCGACCCCTGGGGCATAAAAGTTGACAATGTAGAGATTAGGGAAGTTGACCCATCTCCAAATGTAAAGGCCGCAATGGAAGAGCAGACCTCAGCCGAGCGTGAAAGACGAGCAGCTATCCTGAAAGCTGACGGCGAAAAGAGATCTGCCATTCTGAGTGCCGAAGGTGACAAGCAGTCCCGAATTCTCGAGGCCGAGGGTGTAAGACAAGCTAAAGTTCTGGAAGCACAAGGAGAGCGAACCAAGACTATCTTGGAAAGGCAAGGAGAAGCCCAAGGTTTGAGAATAACCGCTATGGGTGCTTCTGCACTTGATTCCAAGGCCCTTACTGTATTGAGTCTTGATTCCTTGAAAGAGTTAGGTAGCGGTCCAGCAACCAAATTCGTTATTCCATTCGAAATTTCCAAACTGTTGGAAGGTGCTTCGGAATACGTTGGCTACTCTAAGAAGGCCGGTGATCGCGAATTATCTGGGATTAAAGATATGGAAGCTGCACTTGGTAAGACAGATGACATTTTAGGGCCAATTCCGACTGCTGAGGAAATGGCGGCAGAGATAGAGTCTATCAAGGAAGAGGTTCAGGAAGCAGCCGAGACGGTTTCTAAGGAAGGTATCAAGGACGATTACTCTGGTACAGAACCCCCAAGAGAACTGGAAGAATAAGAATAGAAAAGAATTCCAATATATAGCCCTTAATGGGATTGTATAGTATGGAACCTCTGGCTCACGAGGGATTGGCGCGTCTTTTACAGATAGACGATAGTCTACAGACTCCTCATGTGATATCCAGAGAAGATCTGACAGACACGCAAGATTTGATTTCAGGTGGAACGATTAAGATTGGTAAACCTGTTGATCTGCCACCCAAACCCCTTGGCCTCGATTCAAACAAGGCCCCTTATCTGCAATTGTCCGAGGAAATAGCTGTTCTGGACCATGCATCTTCATTACAACCTCAGAAGTTGGTGGAGATTGCATCACATTTCAGGAAAGAAGCTGGATATTCAAGATTACTTTATGCTCCGGCAGTTGAACCATCAGACATACCAATTCTAGCTTATCTGGGCGTGGACATCTTTGATGATCTGAATGTTGAGTTGAGAAGCGCTACTGGCTGGGCACTTGATGATGGTTCGTGGACAAAAGTTAACATAAAAACAAAGGATTTACAATCCCAAAATCAAGAAGAACTGGAAAGATGGCTCCTGAAAATTCGGACTTCTATCATGAATGGAACTTTGAGGGAATTGGTGGAAGTGACCAGTCTCCATAATCCAAGGGTTGCTCAGATTCTGCACTATTCAACTTCCCTGTTAATAGAGAAGGGAGCTAGGCGCACCGTCATGATACGGGCCAACAATTTGAGCCTTGAAAATCCATCAGTTGTTGACTTCCAACAGAGATTATTAGATTATGTGCCACCAGCCAAGAATATGGTGTTGTTAGTTCTTCCCTGTTCGGCCCGAAAACCGTATTTCAAGAGCAGTAGTCACAAGCGATTCTACAATACAATCAAAGAAGTCGACAATTATTTGACCTTACACACTGTTTCTGTAACCTCTCCTCTGGGATTGGTACCTCGTGAACTAGAATTTTGTTATCCGGCCGCTCACTACGACATAGCGGTGACTGGGGACTGGAATGCGTCCGAGGTTCAAATGCTGAGGGAACAATTTTCCAGACTGAAACCCGAAAAACATTATCTCAGAGCAATCGTACACGCCGGTTCTTCATCTAGAATAATAACCGAATTGTTGAGAGAAAGGAAAGTAGATACAATAGATACCGAATCCGAGAAACCATCATCCTTCGAAGGATTGAAAAATTTACAGGAGGTCACTCGCACAGCTATCGCTGAAATACCGGTTTTGAGTTCCAAGGATAGGGCCAAAGGCGAAGCAATCGGACTTGCTAAATTCCAGTACGGTGAATCATCCCCATTTCTGACTGAATCCGAAATAAGCGGACATATGCCTTACAAATTGAGATGTGGAGATCTGGCAACGATCTCACCGAGAGTAGGAGGTCTTGGTCTGACCTTGACAGGTGCGGTAAAGTATGCGTCCAATGGCGGACCATCGGTCACAGCAGAAGATTTCAAGTTAGTGGGAGATCTGTTTGCAGTCGGTGTAAAAAGTTATGATGGACATTGGGTTATCGGCGATCAAGTAGTTATCAAACAAAATGGGAAAGTAACTGGAGTTGGATTTGCCAGGATGAATCCCGAGGAAATGCTCTCTATGAGTCGAGGTCTTGCAGTGGAGGTGAGACATCATGCCTAAGGCCTTTGTTCCGTTGACCCAATTTGTTAACGAGTCCAAATCAATACCTAGAGAACACCCTTTGGATCAACCAGTTGCCAGATGGACTGAAGAGGAAGTTCTGGGCGAAGAAGTAGTAGAGGCTGGAGTCGCTATCCTCAGGACCAGAGGGTGTTATTGGTCAATCAAGGAAGGCTGTTCGATGTGTGGATATTTTAACGATACAGTTCCAGGAGGAGTGAGTAATGATATGCTTCATTCACAATGGGAGAAGATTCGACATTCCCTGAAAGGTAAAAGATATGCTAAAATCTACACCTCAGGATCATTTCTGGACCCGACAGAGGTGCCACTGGACTTTGCAAATGACGTAATGTCAGATATGGCTGATATGGGGATTGAGAAAGTTCTGGTAGAATCTCTTCCGGAATTTGTCCACCCCAAGCATTTCAACTATTCAAATTCACCCAAGATCGAGATTGCAATTGGCCTAGAGTCGTCCAATCCGGTTGTTCTGGACAAGTCTGTGAACAAAAGATTACGGTGGCCACATTTTGTCAAAGTTTGTAAAACCGCTCATGAAAATGGAGCTGAGGTCAAGGCATACGTACTGCTGAAACCGCCATATCTCGGTGAAAGAGATGCGATTGAAGATGCGGTCCAGTCAGCGACCGATGCAGCACCCTATGTAGATAAGATATCAATTAATCCCGTCAATGTCCAGAAGAATACAGTAGTTGAGAAATTGTGGTTCAGAAATGAATGGACTGCCCCTTGGTTGTGGTCGGTCGTGGAAGTCTTGGAACGATGTAAGGATCTGCCAGCCAAAGTATATTCTGACCCAACAGGCGGAGGAACGCGCCGGGGAGCCCATAATTGCAATGATTGTAACGGCCAGATTCTGGATGCACTTAAGGAACACAGACTAGGTCATGGTAATCTGAAGGGACTTGAATGCGAATGCAGATCGCGCTGGGAAGTTCTGAAACATCAGTCTTCATATCGGCGCAACGGGGCGGAACCACACGGTTATCGTAGAGGTTTTGGCAACGGTAGACGTTTTTAACGGGCTTAATCTGGAGCATTGATGGAAGAGATAAACTGGATTAGAGTAGTTGCCGGCCTTTTGCTGGTTCTGTTCCTTCCAGGTTACACTCTCATTCAGGCGATGTTTCCCCGTAGGGGTGAATTGGATGAGGAGTTTGATACCTTGTATAGAGTTACTTTAGGAATGGCAATGTCAATCTGCGTTGTCATATTGATAGGCTTCGTTCTGGGCAATCCTTCTCTGGGTAATGCTCCTGATTGGGAGGGCTGGTCAGATGGAGACAAAGGATATTTCCAGACATTTTTCGTCACTGCATCACTAACTGCTGCAACTTTACTATTTTTTGGAATCGGATGGTTCAGAGGCGCCTATCCCTGGATGGCCAATGTTCATCCATCTTTGGCTAGGGCCCCACCGGGCCTCCGCATCGAGTCCGAACTGGCAGTAGCGGGTAAATTCATACCTGCAGAGCTGATAGAGCTTCAAGGTTTGAAGCATGATAGAGATAATGTGAAACGTAAATTGCAGGAATCCGAGACTAGAAAAAATATTGGTAGCTCGATGATGAAAAAATACTACGAGAAGAAGGAAAAGACACTGCTCGCAGATTTAGCAGATATCGATTCTAGGATGGCCGAATTGGATCAAGCACTTAATCGCCCTGGTGAAGGTGAAGGTCTCTCCGCAGATGTGATTCTGGAGGAATCCGTTGACCCTGGCGGGGAAAGTGATGACGGTGAGTAGATTTTGGAATACAAGATGGTCGTTGTTGTCAGGACAGATTTAGGTATATCAAAGGGCAAGATGGCAGCGCAAGCGGCCCACGCTGCAGTTAATTGCGCCCTCAAATCAAAAAAGTCAGACTCATCCAATTTCAAAAAGTGGTTTGATGAAGGCCAGAAGAAAGTGGTAGTCAAAGGACAGAATGAATCGACCCTCCGGGATATACAGCAGCATGCTAGGGAAGTCGGTTTAGTTTCAAGTCTTGTGACAGATGCTGGTTTGACCGAAGTTCCAGCAGGTACGGTCACCTGCCTGGGCATTGGTCCCGCAGCAGATTCCGAAATAGATTCAATTACAGGCGACTACCCCCTATTCTAAACCAAACATTTTATTTATTGCGGGTATCTAGCACACAATGGCTTGGTTCGGTAGGAAAAAGGAAGAAAAGAAAAAATTCGATTATTCAGACGAAACGAAAGAAGTGTTTGCTGAGAGGGACGCATTCTACGCCGAGCAGCGTAGAAAATTGGGAGGCGAGACATCCAATCCTGAATTAGCCAACCAGCCAAATTCTGAAGTGTCCAAATCCAAAACTGAGGATTTAGACGACCTGCTGGGTGGCTCAGATGGATTTAATCCATATGTCGATAAGGATCAAGCTGCCCCAGATACAAGCCAAAGTGTTCCAGCACCTTCTCCACAGCCTAGCAGTTCATCGGAGTTTGCATGTACGTCTTGCGGTAAGACTTTCCAGGAAAAGTGGGGCAAATGCCCGTCATGTGGTGGTGAAATGAAAATGGCAGAAAGTGCAGCCCCCCCAGAACCTGAGCAATTCACGCCTCCACCTCCTGTCGAGGATACGAGTGGAGATGATCCGTTGGATGATCTCCTTGGCGATTTTAGCGAGCCTCCACCTGAAGAACCTTCCGATGATAGCGACGACGACTCTGGAATCAAGATGGTTAGTGATGATCTTTCCACAGATTTTGGTCAATCAAGTTCCAGCCACAGTAAACGCAAGCGAGTCCGAAAAGTTAAAAAAGTCAAGAGACCCCGTAAGTCACTATAGGTATCCTTAGATGGCTAAATTTGACGAGTTGCACTTGCCTGATACTGTAAAGGATGTTGGAATAGCGATAGGCTGCGTTGTCTTGGTGTTCTTGCTGACCTTTGCTTACAGTGGGAACTGGCCACCGATGGTGGTCATAGAATCAGGTTCGATGGAACATGATAATAATTCATTATATGCAGAACCGGGTTACACCCATCTAGGAACCATAGATACTGGCGATTTGGTTATTGTCAAAGAAGCTGGAAAGAAGGACATCGTTACCTATCTGGAAGGAAAGGACACGGGCTACGAGAAATATGGAGACTATGGGGACGTCATAGTCTATTACAAGAATGGAATTAGAACTTATAACGGTCAATCGGTCACACCAGTTATCCATAGAGCCATGTTCTGGGTGGACGTAGATGCGGAAAATAAGACCTATCATGTACCTGAGGTCGGCCGAACTTTTTATGGTTCTATAACTTTGAAAGATTTGAATGACGATAAATTGTGTGCCCATCCTACGTTTGATCCACCACAATGTGGAACCATTGAACCCGAAGCCCTTCAAAGTTCAGGATATGTGACAAAAGGAGATTCAAATGGAAACCCTAGCCCAGACCAAATAACACATTATGACATCACAGGGGCTAGAGTCCAAACAGTTGATCCGGATTGGATTGTCGGAATGGCAAGAGGTGAATTGCCATGGTTCGGTTTGATCAAGCTTCGAGTAACACAGCCAGATAATTATGAGAAGGCACCCCCTGGCTGCCGTGGAATGCTGGGGTTCTCTATTATGTTGATTTTATTGGGGCCATACACTGCAGGTAAGATTTGGGAGTCCTATACTAAGCAGACGAGGGCACCCCCGAAAAAGAAGAGCAAGGGTTAATTACAGCAAAATAAAGCACGCCTTGGGCATGAGTGAGACACCAGCTGCGGCCAAACGCGGGATTCCACCAAAATCAGACTTCAGAGAATGGTATCCATTCATAGTTGAGGCCGCTGAGCTAGTGGACAAGAGATACCCCATCAAGGGCATGGATGTCTGGAGGCCCTATGGTTGGAAAACCATGCGCCTGATTGATGATGTAACCCATCAAGAGATGGAGCGCACCGATCACGGAGAGGTCAATTTTCCATTATTGATACCAGAGGATTTATTGGAAAAGGAGAACAGGCTGGTCTCATTGCTTAAGACAGCCCGGGAAAAGGGAGTTGACCCTTCCGAACTCAGGATGGAGGGGGAGCCAGAGGGTTTTGCGAATGAGGTCTATTGGATCCGCCATGCTGGAGAGGCCGAACTTGACAAGGCGATGTTCCTCAGACCAACCAGTGAGACTGCAATGTACACAATGTTTCCATTGTGGATCAGGTCACATGCAGATTTACCGCTGAAGACTTACCAGATAGTCAATACATTCAGGTACGAGACCAAGCAGACAAGGTCATTCATCAGGGTCCGGGAAATTCACTTCTTCGAGGCCCATACGGCCCACATTGATGAGGCCGATGCAACCCGCCAGATTGAGGAGGATCTGGAAATAGTTGAGAACCTGATGAATGAATTGAAATTACCTGTTCTGGTGACCAAGCGTCCGGTCTGGGACACTTTCCCGGGTGCCTGGTACACCATAGCTATCGATGTCGTGATGCCAGACGGCCGTACTTTGCAGGTCGCTTCAGTACACCATTATCGGGATCAGTGGGCGCGTGCCTTCGACATTACATATGAAGATGCCTCCGGTAGTCAGCAATATGTTCACCAGACCACCTATGGTATGTCCGAGAGACTATTGGGCGCCATAGTCGCCAGTCATGGGGATGACAGGGGTCTGGTCATGCCACCTTCGGTGGCCCCAGTCCAGGTGGTCGTGATTCCAATTATATCGAAGGGAGATTCATCAGATGTGATATCCGAATCCGAGAGGATAACCTCGGAGTTGAAGGCTGCCGGTATCCGGGTTAGACTGGATTCCCGAGACATCAGGCCAGGCCAGAAGTATTATGATTGGGAGATTAAGGGAGTTCCATTGCGCATGGAAATAGGGCCTAGGGACCTGGCTAACAATTCAGTAATGTGCGTTCGCAGAACGGGTGGAAAACAGAGTCATTCAATGGACAATCTGGTGGACACAGTCCGTTCCGAACTGGACATCGTAGGAGAAGAAATGAAGCAGCAGAGTTCGGACCATTTCAATTCCAGGATCAAGACATTGCCTGCATTCATGGTTGATGGTACTGACCTCATATTCGATCAAGCAATCGAGAAGGGAATGGTCTATGAAATGGCGTTTGATGGTAATGATGCGGAGGCAGAGATGATTGAGAAAGGTACGGACCTCTCATTCCTAGGAGATTCAACAGAAGCCTACAAGAAGAAGGTACCATGCGCTATCACGGGGAAACCGACCACTAGGCGTGTTTTTCTAGCGAAGCCATACTAGGCCGTATTTTATATTGGAAAGTCAACATTAGACTTTATATACATACCGTGAAATGTCAGGGTCCGGCAGTTTATGCCTATGATACAACTGTCAAAGAGAGGACGCAACCATGGAACACAGAATAGTAAAGAACGACGAGGGTGTATCTCCCGTTATTGCCGTCATTTTGATGGTGGCAATTACTGTGGTCTTGGCAGCTGTGCTGTACGTTTGGGCAGCCAGTTTCCTAGAGCAAGGAGAATCGGCACCTATAGCCACTTTCTTCGTACAAGAAGGCAGTGACGGAGTATATCACGTAGACGTGATTAAGGTCAGCAAGCAGGAAGATTTAGCTGGTTTCAGCTTTTATCTGAAGGATGAGACTGGATCAACATATGTTGGCGCAGGTCAGGGCTTTGGAGAAATCGCAATGCAAATTGTTGGCGGTGAAGAACACGGTATCGACATGGCCTATAATGGCGATGACGAGCAGTTAGAAAACCGGGCAACTAACGTCTCTAATGACGATGGTTCTGAATACCCAGTTCACTTCAACGACAACGACCGAGATGGCAAGCTGTCTGCTGGAGACCAGTTTCTGGTCTACGGTAACGGTAACGCAGCTAGTGGACCAGCAAGCGACAACTGGAGATTAGATATCCAGTTTGACGCAAGTGGAGACATAATCGGCTCCGCTAAGATGCTGTAAGCTTAGTTAGCGAAAAACGACGTTAGGCAGGGGAACGCACAGCTCCCCTGTCTTTCTGTTAGTAAGACTGCTGTGTATTTTTTTTGATTAGCGAAGCTTCTGTCTCAGTAGTCATATAGCCCAATATCTTGAGTGATTATTATGAGTGAAAAAGAAGAAAAACAAAAATTGCCTACAGCCATTCTTGCTATCCTTTTCTTGTTATTTGCGCTCAGACCTGAAGAAGGCTATCTTCAAAGGCTAGATTTTCTTATATTCCTAATTGCGAAGGGTCTTTTATTAGAAAATATTTTTCTTTTTGAGGTTTTCTCTTTACTTGTATTATTCCCTATTTTCATCTTATTGTATATTTTCCGAAACCCTCTTGGTCGAGCTATCAACAGAAATATGCACTCAATAATAGCTAAAGATTTGATAGAAGAATTCGATAAAAGTGGCGACAGTCAACTTTCTAGAGAGGAAGCAAAAGGTTTTTTTGATACTATCTTGGAAGACTTGGATGAAAGTGCAAGGAATAGTTTTGATTCAGACTCTCTTTTTGAGAAATACGATTCTGATAAAGATGGAAAATTAAATGGAAACGAATTAACTTCTTTAATACTTGAAGTTTTTGCTTACTATCAAGATAAAACTATTGAAGAATTTCCAGTTAGCAATTGGGATAGTAATACTGACGCTCAAGAGCAAACCCTTGAAGATTTTCCAGTAAGTGTTTGGGATAGTAATAATGACGCACAGGAAATAGTAGATTGGTATAATCATAAGTCTAGAGAGAGAAAATCAGTGGATGATCTTTTGAAAGAATGCAATATATCTTCTTTTAATTCTAAAAGTGATGCTCGAGTACTGCTTGCACATGCAAAAGAATTGCTAAAAGCAAGTAAACCTATTGATACGGTGTTATCAGATAAAGTTTTACCCTCTAAGGATGAAATCGGTAAACTGGATAGACTATACAGTGAAGGATATCTTTCTAAGGATCGTTACGAGCGCCTTAAGCAAGATTTAAGCCGTTAACGTCTGGAACGATAGCTGACGTAGGCCAGTCCAGCTACGAGTCCAACAACTACCAGTGCAGCCATCTTGAGTGTTGAATTAGTACTCTCCTCAGGTGCATTCTCTACAGACACGCTTATGGCCCGCTCATTGTTTTCAGAATCAGCCTCATCAATCGCATTATCAGGATCTATCCAAACTTTCAATGCATGACTTCCTGCAGTAGATGTCCAAGTTGCATTAACGGTGACATCGTTACCGCTACCATCGAAAACAGCGGTGGTCAGATTTATCGCCTCTCCATCAGCATAGAAGACCACTGGAACATAGTGTGACCCGGAATGATTGACCAGGTTTGTTATTGTCGCAGTGAGAGTAACCTCGGTTCCATGTGAAGGAACTTCTGGATTCCATGTTATTTCACTTATTTCAAAGTCGGGTTCTGGTTGTTCAATGGGTGTAACCGTGACTGCAAATGGATGTGAGATATCATCCACTTCGTTATTGCTACCATCAGACCAGGAAATATCAACATAGAAGACCTCCCAGACCTTGGGCACGACTCCCTCATTGGGTGTGATAGATAGTACAGTTTCTATTTCAGTACCGTTGGATATACTGAGTTTGTTGGGCTCAAAGAAGGCCGTCCAGTTCTGAGGAATATTATCAATAGTGGGTTCGAATATGGCATTCAAGTGTCCTGTTCCCGTCACACTGAATGTGAATATGGCTGCCTGATCAATAGGAATTTCCTCCGCAACCGTATCTAATGAGACCACTATCCCCCTCATTAGTTTCTTTTCCATCAGTTCAGTCTGGTCAATTCCATCCATATCATCTGTGATATTGATATTCTTGTCCAGAGTATAGACATAATCGTCACTACCCGATAGATCTTGGTATTCAGCATTGAAACTATATTCTCCTGCAGGCATCCAGATATTGATACCATCATCAACCACACCTATTTCGAAGCTGAAATTCACCCCATCAATCTCGACTTGGCCCAGGTCAACAGGTTCTAAAGTCTCTTCAGAGAGATAATTGATATTGTAATTCACGCCAC
The DNA here is from genome assembly GCA_002506485.1 of Euryarchaeota archaeon UBA136. Taxonomy (GTDB): domain Archaea; phylum Thermoplasmatota; class Poseidoniia; order MGIII; family CG-Epi1; genus CG-Epi1. Next base: position 28,266 of record DAXQ01000030.1, read on the forward strand.
GAGTAAGTGATGGACTCAGACTGCTGGCCTCACTAAGTTCCAAGGCCCCGACGTTGACATAGCTGGTACCTTCTGTAGTATATGCCCATGTCTTGTAAGCTCCAGTTTCCAAGTAGATCAAGTAGCTACCATCGATCTCGGAAGAGGTACTTGATTCGATTCTGCTACCATCCACACTCCAGATCTCCAATTGCGAATCGGGCAGAAGTTCGTTTGCGTCAGCTTCACCGTCAAAATCACGGTCATAGAATATTGTCCCAGAGACCCTGACCTTCCATTCAGCATCACGCTTGAAAAGCTGATCTCCTTTACCGGCCTTCACATACATGTTCTGTTTTGACAACTTGAATTGATCAGCACCTTCATTCTGGGTCTCATCGATTTCAATTTCATAGGTTTTTGGAATCATATCCGATATGATTACCCTTCCACCCTCATCGGTAACATGGGCAAAGTTTCCACCAGTAGTGGCGGTGAATACCACCGTCACTCCAGTCAATGGAACAATGCTACCTGTTGCGTTCTGATAAGTTATCTCCAAAGTTATATTGACCATTTTGGGGATTAAGTTAATTTCACCGTAGTAATCATTCTGGCCATTAATCTCAACAGTACCAGTGAATTTCTCATAACCATCTTGCTCCACGATGACACCATACGTTCCATATGGAAGGTCCAGCCTTCCATACTCGTCACCAGCTCCGAACAAGCCTTCATCTTCAATGGTATCCTCGACAAACGTAACACCTTCTTCTGATACGAATTGAATCCTGACCGAACGATCGTTGATCACGCTATTATCTGCGTCAGATTTCACATCTCCTCTAATGGAGCCCTCATCTTTCAGTTCGAGGTTGAAGACGGTAGGCCCGTCAAGCTCTAGGAGTCCACCAAAACTGAAGTGTTTGTTACTCATTCCATCCTGGAATGTAACATAGTAATCTCCAGCTTCCAAATAACTTGAATATCCTTCGAATGTGTTTGAGTCAAGGACAGTTATATTGTCAAAGTCATCAACTGGTCTAAGTATGACCATACCTGCCTTGGGCGTTCCATCCACCAATTCACTTACACCTGATACTCTGTAGGTTAGTTCAGTGTCCACATCTCCTATATCAAATGTCGAGGTACCCAGTGGAAGGGTCATTTGATCCTGTACCCAGTATCGACTTCCTTCCTCATCTTCATACGAGAATGTATAGATGTAGTCCTCAGGAGGTAAGCTGATATCAAAATGACCGTCTGAGTCTGTCTGGAAGGTCAGATTGTACTGCCATGGATTCAACTTTGGGGCGAAAGACAAATCAGCATTCGCGATTCCTTCCCCATCGTGGACTAGTCTTCCGGATACATCAACTGGTATTCTTTCCACTTCCAATAATATTTCTTGAAGGTTGTTCAGACTCAATTTATCGGTTTCTACTTTATCATCCTCTGGACCATAATACATAGTATCCAAGGTGTATCCAAATTTGTTTATTTCGATTTGATAATCACCAAGAGGTAGAGGTATTTGTGTGATTTGTTTTGTAACCCAGAAACTTATTTCACCAGCTGCCGAACTGAATTTTACAGTTCCATCCAGTGTTAGAATTTCACCCATGTGGTCCTCGTAAAAAATAACCATAGCATCCTGTCCCGTTACTGCAGGCAGGTCGATACCTTCTGCATTTCTATTTACCTGAATTTTTTTCAGAGCCACCAGATTCTGATTATCAGTCAAAGCATGTGACCATGCACTATAATCACCTTCAGGAATTATAATCTCATATCTTCCTTCATAAGAAGTGCTCGTTGAGGTACTTCCGCTTCCTGAATCAAATACAACATATGTCTCACCATGTCCCTTTTCACCTTTATCAGGTCCGAATAGGCCGTTTCCATCCAAATCACCAAATAAGATTCCTTCTATCGTATGTCCCGGGCTCATCTCAGCATCAATCGGTTCAGCGTAGGTCTCACTGTCTACCAGATCTAGATAGGCAAGTGTTGTTTGGTTAGTCTGATGAATGGTATAGAGATCATAAGTTCCCCTTGGTAGGACAGTTGCAAAGTACCCATCCTCTGTAGTGAAGACGTTGTCACTGTATTGTCCATCAATATTACGGATCGTCATTTGCTCATTACCAATGGGGTTATTGTTATGTGATAAGATTCCTTCAAGCCTGAAACCAGGCATCAAAGAACCATTGAAACTTCTGGTCTCACCCTTGTTGATTTCTGCCACCATAGTATTGTTGGTCCATCCCGTGAATACGTTTTCTGAATCCATCCTCAGAGTATATTTTCCAGGAAGGAGATTGTTGAAACAGAAGGATATCATATCATCGATATAATCACTTATACATTCTGAGGTATGGTACGAGCTACTCAAGAATGTGTTCTCGCTGATACTGTTGTTTGTATGGTCATACAGGGATACAGTGACTACCTCTGATCCAAGTCCCTCATCTGTGAACTTACCCCAGATTGCCCCAGGTTCTAGCCCATCATCAACTGTAACATCTTGGCCTGCCTGTACGGCAGCAGTTCCAAGGTATGATTTCAGGTCCAGATGATGTCCATCAATCACTGCGGTCACCTTGTATTCACCAGGTGCCAGACCTTCGAATTTGTAATTTCCATTGGAGTCCGTGGTGACGGAGTTGATAACACCAGAACGAATATTTCGGGCTTCTATTGTAATAAGTGGAATAGCAACTTCATCGGCCCCGAATTCTCCATCCTTGTCAGAGTCCCAGTACAATCTGCTGGAGATGGATGCCGCTTCAACTTCCAGATCGAGGTTGATGTCAGATGGTGCCTGACGCATTGCCTGTTCCTCTGATATAATTATATTTTCTTTCGTTATCAATATGTTGTTAGATGTCTTGAATATCTTTTCACGATCAGCCTCAGGATATCCCATTGAAACAGCTAAGGTCAGATTCCCAGCAGGTACCAGTATACTGTATTTTCCGTCAGCTTCAGTCGTAACCGTAGCATGTGGAACCCTGTTCTCATCCAGAACAGTCACATTGGCATTGGCAACAGGATCTCCGTTTGGAGTAGAGATTGTCCCATAGATGGTTGCGCAGTCATAGTATTTCAGAATTCTGAGACCTGAATTACTGTGCACCATCTTGAAGTGAGTCATATTCCATCCAAATAGAGG